>DASQVU010000247.1:0-17965 GCA_035640615.1 Pseudonocardiaceae bacterium | reverse complement strand
GAGTGCGTCGGCAACGAAGGTGCGATCGGACAGCAGCCGGGTGCCGTTGACACAGCCTGCTCCGCCCGGACTGCAGTTGACCCAGTCCAGCTCATCGAGTAGCCGGCCGGCGTCGCGCACACAGGTGTACCCGAACGACAGCAGGTAGTGCCCAAACGTCGAGGGCTGGGCCTGCTGCAGGTACGTCTGATCGGGCATCACGGTCTCGGCGTGCTCGCCGGAGCGGTCGGCGACCACCCGGGCGAACGTGGCCGCCTCACCAACCAGCTCGACGAGCTGGCGGCGCAGATGCAGCCGCAACGCGATCCGGGCCGCCTCCCGGCGCGGCCGGCCAGCGTGCAGCCATCCGGCGACGTCACCGATCCGGGAGACGAAATAGTGCTCGCGGGAGTTGTACGGCTCGCCGTAAGACGGGTCGTAGGGGAACTGCTCGGCGGGCACCTGGTAGACGTCCAGCAGCAGCGCGAGCAGCTGGCGCTGCGCCGGCCCCGGCACCATGCCGCGCCGGGCCAGATCGAGCACGTGCGCCAGGTCAGCCAGGTTGAGCCCGCGATGCAGGAACGAAGCATCCGCGTTCTCCAGCGTGAAGCCGGATTCGACCAGCTCGGGCGCCGCCGCGGTCTGCGGTGGCCCCTCCTCGCGTCGGGTCATCGGCGTCCTCCCAGCGCTGCGATGGCTGTCACCAGGCCGCCGGTATGCCAGAAGACCACGGGTCCCCCGGCGGTGCTGACCCGCTCGATCAGCACCGCGAGGGCCTTGGCGCCATAGGTGTCATCCAGCAGCAGGCCCTCGGTGTGCAGCGCAAGCCGGGCTGCGGCCCGGTCGGCGGGTGCGGCAACGCCGAAGCCTGGCCCGCGAGCGTCGACGATCTCCAGCCGGTTCTCCTGGGGCGGCGGGTTGCCCAGCAGCTGAGCGCACACCCGCGCCAGCGCGCGCACCTTGCCGGTGATCTCCGACAGCGGCCGGCTGACCGACACCCCCAGCACCGGCCACCGCGGTCCGGACGCCAGCAGCCCGGCGCAGCTGCCCCCCGAGCCGACGGCCAGCACCACTAATGCCGGCGGCTGATCCAGCTGGCCCGCCAGCTCGGCGGCGGCAACGGCGAAGCCCACCGCGCCCAGCGGGGTGGACCCCCCGCGCGGCACCGCAAACGGTCGCCGGCCAGCCGCGGCCAGTTCAGCGGCGCGCGCCTCGATCGCGGCATCCACGGTCTCGCGTGCCTGGTCACCGGTCGGCCGGATGCAGGCACCGGCCGCCGCCGCGATGGCCAGGTTGGCCGAGCCCCGCACGTCACCCCATACGATGAGCTCGCAATCCAGACCCGCGGCGCGGGCAGCGGCCGCGGCGGCCGGGCAGAAGTTGGATCCCGGACCGCCGCCGGTGACCAGCACATCGCAGCAATCGGCCACGGCCCGTCCCAGCAGGTATTCCAGCGGCCGGGTCTTGTTACCACCGACCGCGAACCCGGCCAGGTCGTCGCGCTTGACCAGAATCGGCCCCGAACCCAGCGCCGCCTCCAACCGGTGCGCGCGCACCAGCGGGGTGGGCAGCACCGCGAGCGGGAACCGGGACGGGGTCACGGCCAGGTCTCCGGCTCGGCGGCGCGGGCTGCCGCAGCGCGGGCCAGCACCGCATCGACCATCTCGCCGGCCACACCCACTGGCGCCGCGCCGATCCATTCGTTGACATCCTGGGGGCGGCCCTGCCCGCGCCCGGCAAGCACCGCGGCGAGGTCGGCGACATTGGCCGCCATCGCGTCGGTGTCCACCTCCAGCCCACTGACGATCGTGCACGCGGTGCGCAGCGCAGCACCGGTCAGTAGGCACACCTCGGGCAGTGCTACCCACTCGGCTTTCCAGCCGCGGCCATCACGCTCGTGCAGCTGAGCGAGGCCCTCGGTCAGCACGGCCGCCGAGGAGCGGGCCAGCCGAGCCAGCGTGTCCAGGTGCTCGCTGGCCTCCGGGTTGCGCTTGTGCGGCATGGTGATGCTGCCCACCGCGGTCGCCGTGGTGGGCTCGGCCAGCTCACCGATCTCCGGGCGCTGCAGCTCGAAGACTTCACCACCAATCCGAGCCAGCGTGCCGCACACCATGGCCAGCAGGTGGCCGAACTCAGCCAGCCGGTCACGTGCGGTGAGCCAGGAGATGCCCGGGTCGGCCAGGCCCACCTCAGCGCAGAACAGCCGCCGCAGCGCCAGCCCCTCCCCCCCGAAGAACGCCAGCACGCCGACCGCGCCGCCGAGCTGCCCGACCAGCCACCTCGAGCGTCCCTCCTGCAACCGCTGCAGGTGCCGGCGCACCTCGTCGGCCCAGGAAGCAGCCTTGAACCCGAAGGTGACCGGCGCACCCGGCTGGCCATGCGTCCGCCCTACCTGGACGGTGTCGCGGTGAGTCCGGGCCAGATCCAGCAGGTCGGACTCCAGCGCTCGCAGGTCACGCCAGACCACCGCACCGATCGCGCGCATCACCACCCCGAACCAGGTATCGGTGAGGTCCTGCACGGTGGCACCGAAGTAGACGTACTGCCGGGCGTGCTCGGGCAGCACCCGCCGCAGTCCACGGATCAAGCCCAAGGTGGAGTGTGAGGTGAGTCGGGTCTGCTCGGCGATGTAGTCGAGATCCAGCGCTTCCACCCGGGCACCGGCAGCGATCACCTCAGCGGCCGGCGCAGGCACGATGCCCAGCCGCGCCTGCGCGCGGGCCAGTGCGACGAGAATGTCCAGCCAGCACTGTAACCGGGCAGTCTCATCGAACAGCCGGGCCAGCTCCTCGGTGCCCCACAGGTGGGCGTAGCTGGCCGAGTCGGTCAGCCGGGTGCCCATGACGGCTCCAGTGCGCGGGCCAGGCGCCGCAGCGCCTCACGGACCTGCTCCAGCGAGGACCCCCACGGCACCGACACCCAGCGCTCACCGGCTTCGAGGTGCTCCTCCTGCAGGCAGCACTTGGTCAGCGTGCCGGGCGCCGGGTGCCGCTTGGGGCAGAAGTCCACGGTTGGTGGTTCGTGGCCGTAGCACCAGCGGTGGATCTGCCGGGACCGCTCGCAGCCCAGCAGCGTCCAGTCCGCCAGCGGCGGCCGCTCATCCAGGTAGGACACCGTGGCGCCGGCAACGGTGACCCCGGAACCTCGGCAGGGCAGCAGGTAATGCCCGCTCGGGTGGGTCGTGGCCAGCTCGGTGAGATCTACCACCTCCCGCACTAGCTCCAGCGGAGGGAGATCTTCGGTCACGGCGACCACCCGCTGCGCCTGGTCGAACAGCTTGGCCGGCTCGGGTGGGACCACCTCGCGCACGACCACCCGGCGGGGACGGGGGTTGAGGATGAAGTTGATGTGCTCGTAGCGACCCCGCACCACCACGGCTCGGGCGCCGGGCGCATCGGCAAGTGCGGCCGCGGCTAACGCTGACGGGATCGCGGTATCCACGTCCGGCCGATGCACGAACGCGCAGTCCTCCGGACCGGCCAGCACCTGCACCCCGACCAGCGGGCTGAACAGCTCAGTTTCTGAAGCTTTGGTGACCCGCAGCACGGCGGTGTGCTCGCCGTGGCGCGCGACCAGGAACCGGGTGCGGCGGTAGGCCTCCCGTCCGAGGAAATGCGCGCGCAGGGCGGTCTCGTCCAGCGGACCCGGCACCGTGGCCACCGCAACGCCGCGGTAACGCCCAGGGACCAGGTTCGCTGCGGTCACGGAACCAACGTTTCGGCTATGGCGGTGTCCGAACGCAGCCCTAGCCGCAGCGTCTCCACCGCCATCAGCTGATCCAGCCCCACGTTGCCGAGATTGACCTCGGGGCCAAACCGGCGGACGAACCAGGCCTGCTGCTCGGGACGCGGCGCCTCGAAGATCACCCGATCCAGCCCGACTGCATCCGCCACGGCGGTCACGACGTCCTCACGCACTCGCCCAAAGGCGTCGAACGTGCCCACGGTGCCACTAGCTCGCCCCTCGGTGACCACCATGTAAGCACCGGCAGCAAGATCATGCCGAGCCTCGGCCTGCCACTGCCGGGGGGCCAGAAGCTCGCCGGGATCCTTGGACCCCACCTCGGCGAGCACGCCGAACCGGCCGGCCGCCAGCCGGATCAGGTCATGCTTGTCGGCCAGGCTCATCGGCACCGTGCCGCGGGACACCTCGACATAGCGGAAGCCAACCTCGTGCGCCCAGTCCAGGCATTGCTCGGCGCGGCCCTGCGCCCAGGCAATCTCCAGCAGCGTGCCACCGAGACACGCGACGACCTGCGCCTTGGCCAGCAATTGCAGCTTGTGTTCCAAGCCCGGATCGACGTAGGCGATACCCCAACCGGTCTTCCAGACGTCGACGAATCCACCGCCGGTGTCCAGCACGGCGGCGAGGCTGGCCGGCGGCACCCCGGTATCCAGCACGTGCGTCAGCCCAGTGGATCGGGGCTTGTCGCTGCGAGCAGGCAACTCGAGGAAGCTCGGCGGGTGCACGGCCCGATGTTAGATCAGATAGTGGGCGAGCACCTACTATCGGAAACGGCGATCAGGGCGGAGAGGCATGGCTGACACGGTGGTACCAACCGGAACGGACGCACGAGCGGTGCTGCCCGACCTGGTGCGGACCTTGCGCGAGCACCCCGGCCTGCGCGGCAAGGCAGCGATCGGGCTGGTCAGCGAGGTGCTGGGGACCGCCGACTGGATCTGTGGACCGGGCGACGACGGCGCCGCGGTGGAAGCGTTGGGCGGGCAGGTGGTGGCTTGCGGGGAGGCACTATGGCCACCGTTCGTCGCCGCCGACCCGTACGGTGCTGGCTTCGCCGCGGTGCTCGCCAACGTTAATGACATCGCCGCGATGGGTGCACGACCGCTGGGCATCGTCGACACCATTGTCGGCTCTGAGGAAGTGGCCCGGGCGGCACTGCACGGGATGCGGCGGGCCGGCGAACTGTATGACGTGCCTATTCTCGGCGGCCATCTCACGGTCCATGACGGGGCACCCGCGGTGTCCGCGTTCGGCGTCGGCACCACCCGCGGGCGGGCACTGTCGGTGACGCGCGTGCGCGCCGGGCAAAGCCTGCTGGTGGTCGCCGCACTGGATGGTCAGATGCGCCCGGATTTCCCGTTTTTCGCCGCCTTCGAAGGGCGTGGCTCGAGGTGCGCTGGGGATGTGCGGCTCTTCGCGCAGCTCGCCGAGGCCGGAACGTGCGTGGCGGCCAAGGACATCAGCATGGCGGGGCTGGTTGGCTCGCTGGCGATGCTGCTGGAGTGGGGACGCCACGGCGTGGTACTCGAGCTGGACGCGATACCGATACCCCCGGGCGTCGCCTTGCCGGCCTGGCTGACCTGCTTCCCCAGCTTCGGATTCCTGCTCTGCGTCCCGCCGGGCCGCGAGGCGGACTGCGTGCAGCCGTTCCTGGACCGCGGATTGCACGCGGCCGTGGTGGGGCGGATCGACGACTCGGGGCACCTGGCGCTGCGATCGGCGGGCTCCTGCGCCACCGTTTTCGACCTGGCTGTCGATGACGTCACCCGGCTCAGCCGGCCCAAGTCTGATCGCCGGCTCAGCCGGCCCAAGTCCGATCGCCGGCTCAGCCGGCCCTGACATGCCGGCCCGATCAGCTGGCGGTCGCCACCTCCCCGAGCGGCGGGTAGGCCACATCACCAC
Source organism: Pseudonocardiaceae bacterium (assembly GCA_035640615.1). Classification (GTDB taxonomy): domain Bacteria; phylum Actinomycetota; class Actinomycetes; order Mycobacteriales; family Pseudonocardiaceae. The sequence goes on along the minus strand of DASQVU010000247.1, from coordinate 12,343 downwards.
GGCCGCGCCGCAACGCGATGTCGGTGGCCACGCTGAAGATACGCGCTGCCCGGTCCGGGTCACGCCATTCGTGGCAGGCGGCGAACTCCAGCCACTTCCAGGGTGGCACGACACCGGCGCGGGAGTAGTCCAGCTCTCCCCAAGTCACCGCGAGTTCAACGAGCTCCAGCAGCTCGCCGACGTCGGACTCGACGGTGAGCAGCCGGTCATGATGGTGGCGCGATGCGGGATCCACGGCGCAACCTGCTCGGCACCGCAGTGTCGTGACCTGCTTGCTGGAACGCGGGCGGGGAACAGTCATCCAGGGCCTCCTGGTCGCAGGGATGCTGGGATGAATGTTGCGGCCACCCTGCTCCGCGATGTTGCACTCGCGTTGCAGGCCCGTGAAACACGGTGATTACCGGATCAAGGAGGACGCCAGTGAACACCCGCTCGGTGGAGGCGACATGGGATGGCGGGTTGCGCTGCCGGGTGTCTGCCGGGCGCTTCGAGTTGATCGTCGACGAACCGGAGTCAGCGGGCGGCACCGACCAGGGCCCCCAGCCCACTGAGTTGCTGCTCGCCTCCATCGCATCCTGCTTCACCCTGGCTATGGCCTACTCGGCCAGCAAGCGGAGTGTCGAGCTGGCCGGGCTGCGGGTGCGAGCGACCGGTATCTACGATGGCCCCCGCTTCTCGGCGATCCGGCTGTCGGTACAGGCCGATGCGCCGGATCCGGACCGCCTGCGCCAGCTGGTGCCCATGGCCCAGCGGCTCTGTTACGTCACCAACACCCTGCGCCGCGCCCCCGCCCTGGACATCGAGTGCCCCTGAGCCCTCCCTCCCCTCCTCCCCCAGCGTGTCGCGCCCCCATGCCCGGTGTGTCGCGCTCTGCTGCCCGGTGTGTCGCGCTCTGCTGCCCGGCCGACTAAGGCATGACCACGGGTAGGCCGACCGCCTCCGCTGCGCCGGCTTATCGCGGCCACTAGGTCAACGCACGCACTACCCTCGGCATTCGTGAGCGCGCCGCAGATCACGCTGACCGCCCGGCTCAGCACCTCCGCGGTCGACGCCCGGCGGGGCGTGGTGCGGCTGCACCGCGAGGTGCTCGACGCGCTGGGGTTACGGCCATGGGATGCGGTGCGGCTGACCGGTGCCCGGACCAGCGCCGCGCTGGCGGCAGCCGGGCAGACCGCCCCGGGCATCGCGCTGCTCGACGACCTGACGCTGTCCAACCTGGGGCTGACCGACGGGTCGGAGGTGGTGGTGGCGCCGGTGCAGGTACCCGCCGCCCGCTCGATCACGCTGGCGGGATCTGCGCTGGTCAGTCACGCGGTAAGCGTGGAGACCCTGCGGCTCGCGCTGGCCGGCAAGGTACTCACCGCCGGGGATGCCGTGTCGCTGCTACCGCAGGATGTCGCGCCGGGGTCGGACGCCGGTACCGCGCGCAGCCGGCTGGCCAGGGCAATCGGGATCAGCTGGACCAGCGAGCTGCTCACCGTGACGGCCACCGACCCGTCCGGACCCGTAGCGCCGCACCCGTCCACGGTGATCGGCTGGCGCAACGGCCAGCGCTCCGCAGACCAGCCGGAGCACCCGCCGAGCGCCCCGACCGCAGCGCAGCCAGCGCCGGCGGTGGCCGATCTGGTGGGCGCCCAGCACGCCGCCCGCCGGCTGGCCGAGTGGTTCGAGCTCACCTTCCGCCGCCCCGACCTGCTGCGCAGGCTCGGCACCAGCACGCGCCTGGGGGTTGCGGTGCACGGCCCCGAAGGTGTCGGCAAGGCCACCATGGTCCGTGCGGTGGCCCGTGACGCCGGCGCGCATCTCGTCGAGCTCGCCGCGCCCAGCGTGGCCGCGTTGCAGCCCGGCGCCGCCGCCCAGCGGGTGCATGAAGCCGTCGCCACCGCCCGGCAGCGGGAACCCAGCGTGCTGCTGATCACCGATATCGAGGCGCTGCTCCCGGCCACCAACCCGCCGCCGCTGGCCACCGTCGTGCTCGACGCGTTAACGCCCGCGCTGGACCACGCCGCGCTGGTCGTCACCACCGCGCACCCGGAGTCGGTGGATCCGCGGCTGCGTGCGCCGGAGCTGGTCGACCGCGAACTGTCGATACCGCTGCCCGATGCGCGCACCCGCACCGAACTGCTCCGGGTGCTGCTCAGCGCGGTACCGCTGGCCAGTGACGTCGATCTCGCCACCATCGGCGGGCGCACCCCGGGATTCGTCGCAGCCGACCTCGTCGCGCTGCGCCGCGAGGCAGCGGTGCAAGCCGCGCTACGCCACACAGCCGACACTGACACCGGCACCGACCTGACGATCACTCAGGCTGACCTGATCGACGCTCTGGACACCGTCCGGCCCATCTCGATGTCCACGTCGCACACCGTCAGCACCGCCGGGTTGACCCTGGACGAGGTCGGCGACATGACGCAGACCAAGCAAGCGCTCACCGAGGCAGTGCTGTGGCCGCTGCGCTACCCCGATTCGTTCACCCGGTTGGGCATCGACCCGCCACGCGGGGTGCTGCTCTACGGCCCGCCCGGTTGCGGCAAGACCTTCCTGGTCCGCGCCCTGGCCGGGTCCGGCGCGCTCAACATGTTCTCCGTCAAGGGAGCCGAGCTACTGAACAAGTGGGTCGGCGAATCGGAACGGGCGGTGCGGGAGCTGTTTCACCGAGCCCGCGACGCCGCGCCGGCGCTGGTGTTCCTCGATGAGATCGACGCGCTGGCGCCGCGCCGCGGCGGGTCTGCCGACGCCGGGGTGGCCGACCGGGTGGTCGCCGCGCTGCTCACCGAGCTGGACGGGGTGGAGCCGATGCGTGATGTGGTCGTACTCGGCGCCACCAACCGGCCCGAGCTCATCGACCCGGCACTCCTGCGGCCCGGCCGGCTGGAACGCCTGGTGTACGTGCCGCCGCCGGACGCGCCGGCCCGCGCCGCCATCCTGAAGGCCGCGGCGCGCAATACCCCGCTGGCTGATGATGTCGACCTCGACGCGCTCGCCGCTGAGCTGGGCGGTTACTCCGCGGCGGATTGCGCGGCGCTGATCCGCGAGGCCGCGTTGACCGCGATGCGGGAGTCCCTGGACGCTACCGAGGTGACCGCCGACCAGCTGGCCGCCGCCCGCGGCACCGTCCGGCCCTCGCTGGATCCGGTACAACTCGCCGAGCTGGCCCGGTACGCGGACACGCGGCGCTAGCCGGCGCGGGTCAATTCGGCCTGAAACGTCTGCTGGCAGCGCTGCCACGGCGCCGAGGTGCCCAGCGACCTCAGGTGCGGCAGCAGGGCGGCCGAAAACGCGATGCTCGCTTCCCGGGGCAGCAGGGAGGGCAGGTTGTCGATCGCGATGATGTCCAGTGGGCCAGCGCCGTCGCGCAGCCGGCGCACCGGCGCAGCCCAGCTGGTGGTGCGGTCGTTGATGGGCAGCATGTTGCAGGCTGAGGTGACGTCACAGGTGACGTCGGAGACGACGGTGAGGCGCCGGTCCGGGTTGCCGAGATCGGCCGGGATCAAGAACGGCGGTACCGGCGTGGTGATGAGCACGGCGTTGACCAGGATGTCGTGCGCGAGCAGCGCCGCCCGGTCCAGCTCCCAGGTATGTTCAAGCCCCCAGCAGGTCGGCCTGATGCCGGCGACGGCGAGCGCGGCCTGGGCCCCGCGCCCGCACCGCCCGAACGCTCCGGTGACCAGTGCCCGCGGCGGCGGCTCCGGGAGCGCCGCCGCTAAAGCCGCGTCCAGTGATTCCTTGGCCAGCGGCCGTAACGGTGAGTTGAGGTGCCCACGGTGGTGCAGCACGGCGAGCGCGGCGCCGGCGTAGCCGGCCCAGTACCCGAACGCGGCCAGGCGGTGGCCCCGGCAGTCCACCAGGTACTCCAGATCGAAAAGCGTGCCACCGCCGGCGGTGAACCGGTGCAACAGCTGCCGCGCACCGCACTGCCCCTTGTAGGCATGGCCGAAGAAGACGTGCCGGTGGCGCAGCGCCGCCGGTGCATCCGGCAGCTCCTTCAACCCGATGATGAACTCGTCGCCGGGCGCATCAACCCAGCTGCCCGGCTCGGCGATCCGGCACCCGGCGGCGGCGTAGTCGGAGATCGGGAACACCCGCTGCGGGGAGTCCTCGACGGTCACCTGAACCCCGCTGTCCACCAGCGACCGAGCGTCCGCAGGCACGAGGGGGGTGCGACGTTCGGTGGGCCGCATCTCGTGACGGATCCATAGCCGCGGGGTACCGGTCATGGGCGTCTCGTTCTCAGTTGCGGTAGTCCTTCGTCACGATCACGATAATGCCGGGACTGGCGTGGGCGATCCCCGGAAATCGGGGCTCGACCCGCATCCCGAATTGGGATGCGATTGCCTCGGCATCAGCCCGCTCACCGGTGCCTTCCTCGTAGTACACCGTCGTCGTCGGGATGATTCCCCACGGATAGTTGCCGACCTCCACCACTGCCCAACCGGCGGCCCTGAGATCATCCGCAGCCCGCGCAGCCAGCCCGTGGATCATGCTGTTGTTGTAGACCCGTACCACGCCGCGACCGGAGCCCTTGCCCTCAGCGGGGGCAGCTTCTTCGAGGGGGGCGGCCTGCGCGGATTCCGCAGGTCCGGGTTGAGCGGGTGCACGTTGTACGGGGCCGGGCGGGATCACGGCTGGCGCGCTCGGAGTCGTGGAGATCGGCGGGAACGGGATGACGGACGGCGGCAATGTCGTCGACGGGGTAGGCGTGGGTGATGCGGTACCGTGGTGTGCCCGCCACGGGTGAGCGACAGGACCAACCCGATCAATGCAGCGATCACCGCGAGCCCGAACAGGGCCAGACCGGCTTTGCGCAGCCGGCTATCCGGGCCGCCATTCTTGGGGGTGCTCATGGCTTACGTCGAGTCGATACCGAGCCGGCGAGCGGCCCGCGCGCGCTGGCGACCCGACCGCAACCGCCGCAACCGCTTGACCAGCATCGGATCGGTGGCCAGCGCCTCCGGCCGGTCAATGACGTTGTTGAGCGCCTGGTAGTAGCGGGTCGCGGAGATGCCGAACTGCTCCCGGATGGCCTGTTCTTTCGCCCCGGCGTAGCGCCACCACTGCCGCTCGAAGGCCAGCATCTCCTGCTCCCGGCTGCTAAGCCCCGCTGGCTGGTCGCCGATGGGGGGCAGCTGCTCTGCGGCGTCCATGGTCCTCACCCCCGCCGTGCGTACGGAATGACAATTGTGTGATTACGGCGCGCATTCAACCACGGGGCGGTATGAATCCGGCGCCGACGCCCCGAACTCCCCACGGTTCGTGGCGCCGCCGGTTCTGATTACTGTTTGCCATCATGGCTGTCCGCCCGATTCGCATCGTCGGTGATCCTCTGCTGCACACTCCGACCAGGCCGGTCACGGAATTTGGTGCAGAGCTGCACGCCCTGGTCGAGGACATGTTCGACACCATGGCGGCGGCCCAGGGCGTCGGGCTCGCAGCCAACCAGATCGGTGTCGATTTGCGCGTATTCGTCTACGACTGCACCGACGCGAACGACGTCAGACACCGGGGCGTTGTGGCCAACCCGGTGCTGAAGACCAGCCCACGTCCCGAGACGATGCCCGATCCCGACCATGACTGGGAGGGCTGCCTGTCGGTGCCCGGTGAGGGCTTCCCCACCGGCCGGGCCAGCTGGGCGAAGGTCACCGGTGTCGACGCTGACGGGGCACCGGTCAGCGTCGAGGGCACCGGCTTGCTGGCCCGCTGCCTCCAGCACGAGACCGATCACCTCGACGGCATCCTCTACCTCAACAGGCTCGTCGGCCGGCACGCCCGCGAGGCGAAGAAGATGCTCAGGGCGCAAGGCTGGGGTGTGCCCGGCCTAGCCTGGGACCCCGCCGCGGACCCCCCGAAACAGTGAGCCGGCACCCTGCCAGGTGCCGGGAACTCGACGCCACCCGCCTCACCGGGCCCACAGCGACCACAAACCTGCGACGTCAGCGGAACTACCGTCAGGACACCCCGAGCTGACCACTGCGTCGCCGCGGAACACCGCTGGGCATAGCGACGTTGCCATTTGCTGCAACGTTGTAATGCTGAAAGTCGGTGCTCGCCGGTGGATCCCATGGACAGCTATTCCCGCACGGTCAGCTCGGTGGCCGCAGCGGTCACCCCGCACGTCGCCAGCCTGCGCATCGGTCCGGGCGCGGGGTCCGCCGTCGTCTTTGCCGATGACGGGTTGATGCTGACCAACGCGCACGTCGTGGGCAATGCACGCAACGGCGTCGCCGCGTTCACCGACGGCACAGAGAGCCGTTTTGACGTGGTGGGCGCCGACCCGCTGTCCGATCTGGCGGTGTTGCGGGCCCGCAGCACGACACCGACCGCAGCCGTACTGGGTGACGCCGACGAGCTGGTCGTGGGCCAGCTGGTGGTCGCCGTCGGCAACCCGCTGGGGCTCGCCGGATCGGTGACCGCAGGAGTCGTCAGCGGGCTGGGTCGTTCGCTGCCGGTGCGATCCGGCCGGGCCATGCGGGTCATCGAGGACGTCATCCAGACCGACGCTGCGCTCAATCCCGGCAACTCCGGCGGCGCGCTGGCCGACGCAACAGCCAAGGTCATCGGGATCAACACGGCCGTCGCCGGTTTCGGGCTCGGCATGGCGGTGCCGGTTAACGCGACCACCCGCCGGATCATTGGAGCGCTGCTGGCCGACGGCCGGGTGCGCCGCGGTTACCTCGGCCTGGTCGGGGTGCCGGCGCCGCTGCCCGCGCCGGTCGCACAGCGCACCGGGCAGGACAGCGGCCTGCGCCTGGTAGAGGTCATCCCGGGTAGCCCGGCCGACCGGGCCGGCCTGCGCCCTGGCGATCTCGTGCTCAGCGCGGGACGCAAGCCGGTCACCGACGCTCAGGGCATCCAGCGCCAGCTCTTCTCCGACGCCATCGGCACCAGGTTGCCGATCACCGTGCTGCGCAACGGTGCGATGGTGGACGTCATCACCGTGCCGACCGAACTGGTGTCGACCTGAGCTCGACGAGACACGCCGTAACCGATTGATCGCGCACAGCGACCGCTGGTGTGCGACTATCGCGGGCAATGTCCGGGCCTGGAGGAGTTACTCGTGACCTCATCCTCACAACGCGGGCGGTACGACTGGCCGTGGCGGGGCGGCCCCTCCTTTGTCACCCCCGACGGCTCCCGGGTTCACCTGCACGGCTCCGGGGTGAATGTGTCCCGGCCCTGGTCGTGCGACTTCACCGCGCTGGTGCGGGGCACCCGTCGCAGCTTCACCGTCGCCGAAGCCGGCGCCTTCGATTGGCACAGCACCTACACCACCATCCCCGACCGGCTGGTCCACCAGCCCTACCGTGGCGGTGAACTGATCACCGGAATCCGGGACCGCGCTGAGCCCCCTGACTACCGGGCCGCCTGGCGCGGGCAATGGTTCGAGCTGCACACCCGGGCCTCCGGCGCTCCCGACGGCATCGCGACGATCTTTGACGCGTTCCGGCTGACCGACACCCCGCTGGGCATGCTTGTCCAGCCCCGCAGCACCGCTCAGGTGCAGGCCGAACCGGTCCAGGTGGCCAAGGAGGTACCTGGAATCGGCTACCTGATGATCGAACGCCCCGGAGTCAGCCAGGTCACGGTCCCGGATTTCCGGGGTCTTCCCACCCAGCACGGGGAACTGTGGCGGCAACCGCTCGGCCCCGGCGCGCGGGGACGGTCCCGGTCGGACGTCCTGGTGTTGGCCACCCCCACCGCGGTCACCAGGCTGGTGCCCGGGCCGGCAGACACCTCCGACTTGAACCAGGTACTAGCGTTTCTTCATGAGTTGAGCGTGACCTGGGAGTTTTCATGATCCTGCTTGGAGTGCCTGTGCTCGCAGCGGCATTCCTGCTGGTGGAAGCCGGACTTGAGCATCTGAGGGCACCGAAGTACCTGGCTCGCGCCGCGGGCACCGGCGTCGCGGCAGCCCGCGCCATCGCGGTCGTGGAGCTTTTGATCGGGCTGCCCTCCGTGGCCGCGGTCTTCTTCGGCATCGCAGAGCTGCGCTGGGCGCTGGCCGCGCAGACCGCGATCTACCTGGCCTTCGCCGCCCACCTGTGGTGGCGCCACCACCGCGGGGACCGCTCCGATTGCGGCTGCAACCGGATGGGCACTCAGGTCGGGCCTGGGGGTATCGCCCGCGCCGTCGTGCTGTCGATCGCCACGCTGGCTGCAACGGCGCTGTATCCCGCGGCTGCCTTGCCCGGCGGTGGCCTGGCCGTGCTGCTGGTGGCTGGCGCGTTCGTACTGGCGTTCTTGCTGTACACCCTGCCGGCAGCAGTCGACGGACGAGTCGCGTGAGCGCGCTCGCCGCCGCGGTGACGCTGGCCTGGGGATGCCTGATCGTGCTGACCCTGGCGATGGCCGGGATGTTGCGCCAGCTGCGCGAACTACAGACCGAGGTGGTGGCGCTGCGCTCCGAGCAGGGGATGCAGCCCTGGCGCGCCACTATGGGTCGCCGAGTGCCGGACTTGGCCGGCGCCGGCCCGGCGGTGTTGCTGGTCCTCGACCCTGGGTGCGGCCTGTGCGACGAGGTGCACGAGCCGTTCACCCGGCTGGCGGCCGAACATCCGGGGATTCGCTTCGAGGTGCTGTCCCCGCGGCCGCGCTGGACTGACGCGCCGGGCATTCGATCTCGCATCGACCCAATGCTGGTCGCGGAACTCGACTTGGCCTGGGCGCCGGCGCTATTGCACGTCGATGGCGACGGGACGGTGCTGGCGGCTCAGCCGGTCGCATCCGCCCAGCAGATCCACCAGCAAGTAGCCGGCCTACTGAACACCGCGATGGTCCAGCAAGGAGCGTGATGATCCCGCCTGACATCCCCCGGCTCGACCAGCCTGGTGCTGACCCGCAGCCTCGTGTGGTGCAGTTCGCCGAGGCTTCGACGCTGCACCGGCGCGGGTTTCTTGCCGTCGCCAGCACCGCCGCCATGACGTTGGGCATGACGATCCTGGGGTGGATCCCGCTGGCTCGCCCGGCTCGGGCCGAGCAGGGCACGGAGTATCCCGACTGTGGCCGTTACCACTACGGGCCAAACGGACCCACCTGCATCGGTGCGCCTTACTCGGAGTCGTACTGCGACTCAGACAAGTGGTTCAGGAACGGCTGCTACGGAGACCCGGATAAGGGGTTGGACTGCTACCAGCCGCGGGCGATCTGCCGCTCGGGAGCTGAAGCACGCAACGCCTGGCTGTGGAAGTCCGACAAGTGGACGTTCCGCTGCGCAGACGGTGAGGTGCAGTACAGCGGGGCACCGAACGTGGAGCGGCTTGTGTGCAGCGCGAGGCTGTCTTACCAAGCCACGGACTAGGCGCCGCTGCTGCGATGAACCAATGCCTGCGGCGCACCGCCTTGGGTCCCATGCTGGTCACCACTGCGCTGGCGGCGCTGGTGGTGGCGGTGGCGATGATGCCGCCGGGGGGGCGGCTGGGCTGGCTGCTGACCTGGTTGCTGCTCGGGCTGGTCGCCGGCTATGCACTGTCCGGCTCGCCCTGAAGCGCCAACTCAGCATCATTGCTGAGCTCGCCGGTCTGGCGGGATTCGTCACGCAGCTATTTCACCGCCGGCCTTGTCGCTGGAGGTGTCGCCATCAGCTCCGTCGCGGTGGTGGTGGGCAGCCTGGTGCGGCCGGTGCTGCCACCCGCCGTGCGGGTCGGGGTGATTGCGGCGGTGGCGTTGTTCGCCCTCGCCGGTGAGTGCGGGTTGCACCGGAAGATGCTGCCGCACCGGCGGGCCCAGGTACCATCGGCGGTGATCGCTTCCGGTGGTGATGCGGGCGCGCTGCGGTTCGGCTTCGAGATGGGCTGCGGGGTGCGCACCCACATGCCGAGCAACCTGCCCTACTTGCCGCTGGTCGCCGTGATGTTGCTGAGCACGTGGCCGGCCGCGCTGGCGAGCGGCCTCGGTTTCAGCCTGGGGCGAGCCGCGATGGCGCTGGGCCGCCACTACAGCCGCGATGGCATCTGGTGGGACAGCCAGTGGGAGCACCACCAGCGATTGATCCGGATCAGCTTGGCATTGGGCGCGGTCGCCCTCATCACCACCATCCTGCTGCGCTGAGCCGGCCTAGGCAGACACGCCGACATAGGCCCACATAAGGCCCACATAAGGCCCGACATGGAGACATATCGGGGAATCTGGCGGTCACTTTCCCCGATATGTCTCCATGTCGGGCTGCGAGACTGCCAGCACCGGGCGTCGGCATCTTTTGCGAGCGAGCTCGATCGAGGGCTAACGTCGGCTAGGTCAAATCGAACACGCGGGAGCTCGCACCGAAGCGGGCTGAGAGGGCGACTGGGCAGCGGCCCGGGGTTGCCGACCGCAGAACCTGTCCGGGTAATGCCGGCGTAGGAAGGCTGATCCATGACTGCGCTATCTAGTGGACTACGCGACGCTACGATCAAGCCCGCTATCACCACTGGCCCGATCACCGGGTCACGGAAGGTCTACCGCCAGGTGGGCGAGCTACGGGTGCCCGCCCGCCGGGTGGAGCTGAGCAACGGGGAGCACGTCGACCTGTACGACACCTCGGGCCCCTACACCGACCCGGACGCCTTCATCGATGTCCACCGGGGCCTGCCTAAGCTGCGGGAACCCTGGATCGCCGCCCGGGAACCGTCCACGCAGCTTGCCTGGGCCCGGTCCGGCGTCGTCACCCCCGAGATGGAGTTCATCGCCGCGCGCGAGGGCGTCGACGTCGAGCTGGTTCGGTCCGAGGTGGCCCGCGGCCGGGCGATCATCCCGGCCAACCACCGGCACCCCGAGTCCGAGCCGATGATCATCGGGAAGAAGTTCCTGGTCAAGGTCAATGCCAACATCGGCAACTCGGCGGTCGCTTCCTCGATCGAGGAAGAGGTGGACAAGATGGTGTGGGCCACCCGCTGGGGTGCTGACACGATCATGGACCTATCCACCGGCAAGCGGATCTCCGAGACCCGGGAGTGGCTGCTGCGCAACTGCCCGGTCCCGGTCGGCACCGTGCCGATCTACCAGGCGCTGGAGAAGGTCAAGGGTGACCCCGCGGCGCTGAGCTGGGAGGTCTACCGGGACACCGTGATCGAGCAGTGTGAGCAAGGCGTCGATTACATGACCGTGCACGCCGGAGTGCTGCTGCGGTTCGTGCCGCTGACGGTGCGCCGGGTGACCGGCATCGTCTCCCGCGGCGGGTCGATCATGGCAGCGTGGTGCCTGGCGCATCACCGGGAATCGTTCCTGTACGAGAACTTCGAGGAACTCTGCGAGATCCTGCGCCGCTACGACGTCACATTCTCCCTCGGCGACGGCCTGCGCCCGGGTTCGATCGCTGACGCCAACGACGAAGCTCAGCTCGCTGAGCTGAAGACGTTGGGTGAGCTGACCCAGATCGCCCGGCGCCATGACGTGCAGGTGATGATCGAGGGTCCCGGGCACGTACCGATGCACAAGATCGCTGAAAACGTGCGCCTGGAGGAGGAATGGTGCGACGAGGCGCCGTTCTACACCCTGGGCCCGCTGGCGACGGATATCGCGCCGGCTTACGACCACATCACCTCGGCGATCGGTGCGGCGATGATCGCGCAGGCGGGCACCGCGATGCTGTGTTACGTCACACCGAAGGAGCACCTGGGGCTGCCCGACCGGGATGACGTCAAGACCGGCGTGATCACGTACAAGATTGCCGCGCACAGCGCCGATCTCGCCAAGGGCCATCCGGGCGCGCAGGCCTGGGACGACGCGCTGTCGACCGCGCGGTTCGAGTTCCGCTGGCGGGACCAGTTCGCGCTGGCGCTGGACCCGGACACCGCGCGGTCTTACCACGACGAGACGCTGCCCGCCGAGCCGGCCAAGACCGCGCACTTCTGCTCGATGTGCGGGCCCAAATTCTGCTCGATGCGCATCTCCGCCGACGTCCGGGCCTACGCCGAGGCCGGCATGCAGGAGAAGTCGGCCGAGTTCGCCGCAGCGGGGGGCCGGCTGTACGTCCCCGTCACCCCCGTCGCGCCCGCTTCCCCCATACCCCCCACTTCCCCCACCTCCCTCGCTTCCCGACATGGAGACATATTGGGGTCGCCGGGCCCTGATGACCCCGATATGTCTCCATATCGGGTCTCGTGACCGCGGCGCCTCCAGTCGCGCTGACGATTGCGGGGTCGGATTCGGGGGGCGGTGCAGGGCTGCAGGCTGACCTGCGCACGTTCACCGCATGTGGCGTGCACGGGTGCGTCGCGGTGACCGCGGTGACGGTGCAGAACTCGCTGGGCGTCACCGGCATTGTGGAAATCCCGCCGTCCACGGTGGCCGACCAAATCCGGGCGGTGGCTTCGGATATCGGGGTGGCTGCAGCCAAGACCGGCATGCTGGCCAGCGCGGCGATCATCTCCGC
>DASQVU010000246.1:0-8967 GCA_035640615.1 Pseudonocardiaceae bacterium | reverse complement strand
CGCCTACTACGGCAGCGCTCAGAAGGTCCGCACCCTGATCCAGCGGGACTTCGCCGCGGCCTTCGAGGAGGCCGACGTCCTGGTCTCGCCGACCGCGCCGACGACCGCCTTCCCGATCGGCGAGAAGATCGACGACCCGCTCGCGATGTACCTGTCGGACCTGTGCACCATCCCGTCGAACCTGGCTGGCAACGCCGCGCTGTCCGTCCCGGCTGGGTTGTCCGCTGACGATGGTCTACCGGTCGGGCTGCAGGTGATGGCGCCCGCGATGGCCGATGACCGGGCCTACCGGGTTGCGGCGGCTTACGAGCTGGCGCGCGATGCCGCTGATGGTGGCCCGCTGTGGTGCCGGGTGCCTGATCTGGAGGTGGCGTCCCGATGACTACCGCACTGATGGAGTATGACGCGCTGCTGGATCGTTTCGAGCCGGTGCTCGGGCTCGAGGTCCACGTCGAGCTGTCCACCGCGACGAAGATGTTCTGCGGCTGCGCCAACGTGTTCGGGGCACCACCTAACACCCAGGTGTGCCCTACCTGCCTGGGATTACCGGGATCGCTGCCGGTGCTCAACCGCGCAGCGGTGGAGTCGGTGATCCGGATCGGGCTGGCGTTGAACTGCTCGATCGCGCCGTGGTGCCGGTTCGCCCGGAAGAACTACTTCTACCCGGACATGCCGAAGAACTTCCAGATCTCGCAATACGACGAGCCGATCGCGGCGCACGGCTCGCTGGAGGTTCAGTTGGGTGACGGCTCGGCGTTCACCGTCGGCATCGAGCGTGCCCACATGGAAGAGGACACCGGCAAGTCGTTGCACGTGGGCGGGGCGACCGGCCGGATTCACGGGGCCAGCCACTCCCTGCTGGACTACAACCGAGCCGGTGTGCCGCTGATCGAGATCGTCACCAAGCCGATCGTCGGTGCCGGGGCTCGCGCACCTGAGGTCGCCCGGGCCTACGTGACCGCCCTGCGGAATCTGCCGCGCGCGCTGGGGGTGTCCGATGTGCGCATGGATCAGGGATCGCTACGCTGCGACGCCAATGTCTCGCTGATGCCGCATGGTGCCGCGGTGTTCGGCACCCGCACCGAAACCAAGAACGTCAACTCGCTGCGCTCGGTGGAGCGGGCGGTGCGATATGAGATGTGCCGGCAGGCTGCGGTGCTGGCCGCCGGTGGCGAGATCGTGCAGGAAACCCGGCACTTTGACGAGGGCAGCGGCACCACCTCACCCGGGCGGCGCAAGGAGACCTCGGAGGACTACCGGTATTTCCCGGAGCCCGATCTGGTCCCGATCACCCCCAGTGACGAGTGGGTCGAGCAGCTGCGGGCCACCTTGCCGGAGTTGCCCTGGCAGCGTGAGGCTCGGGTGCAAGCCGAGTGGGGCCTGTCCGACCTGGAGCTGCGGGATCTCGTCAACGCCGGCGCGCTGGACCTCATTGCGGCCACCGTCGATGCGGGGGCAGCGCCTGCCGAGGCCCGGTCGTGGTGGGTGGCTTATCTCACCCAGCAGGCCAACTCCCGTGGCGTGGAGCTCGTCGAGCTGGCTATTACGCCCAAGCAGGTGGCCCGGGTGATCTCGCTGGTCGAGGAAGGCGCGCTGACCAACAACCTGGCCCGTCAGGTTGTCGACGCCATCATCGCCGGTGAGGGCGAGCCTGACGACATCGTCGCCGCCCGCGGTCTTGCTGTGGTGTCCGACGACGATGCCCTGACCGCCGCCGTGGAGCAGGCCTTAGCGGCCCAGCCCGACGTCGCCGCCAAGATCCGCGGTGGCAAAGTGGCCGCAGCGGGCGCCATCGTCGGCGCCGTGATGAGAGCCACCGGTGGCCAGGCCAACGCTCAACGCGTGCGCGAGCTGGTGCTCGCGCTCGTGAGTGAATAACACCGTTACGCACTCACCGCTCTGCAGGGGTCTAGTCGTGCCCCGCCCCAGGGCCCACCAGGTCGGGAAGGATGAAGACGCGGTCGTCGCTGGAGATCCGGTTCGTGCTTGTCTTGTTGACCGTGCCCAGCCAGAGCGCCCGGCCGTCCGCGCTCAGCGCAGCGGCGGAAATGCGGCCGTAGCGCTCCAGCGGTATTTGCAGCGGTGGACCGATGAAGGTGCCGTCTGGGCCGATACCGAGCACGAACATCGGCGCTCCGCTGGCGAACGCAACCTGGATGCGCCCCAGCATGACCACGCAGCCGGCGGCGCCGCTACTACCGGGCCAGGTCCACGATGCTCGCCCCAGCGGCTGTCCCGGCTCTACCCGGTAGAGCAGGTCATGGTCGGGCACCCGGTCGGTGATCCAGAATTCCTTGGTCACCGGGTCGATGCACAACCCACCCGGCGAGTGCAACCCGCTGACCAGCACCATCGAGCCGGCAGGGTTGCCCGGCGCAGGATGGCCGAACGTATCGATCCGCAGCACCTTGCCAGCCAGCGACTGTGGGTCCGCAGCCAAAGCCGGGTTTCCGGCGTCGCCGGTAGCGACCAGAAGCATGCCGTGTGAGTCGACCGCGAGCGCGCCTGCGTTGCCGGTAGGCCCCCGGGGAATGCCGACCAGGACCGGCTTGGGCATGTCGCCCGGGGCGATCCGGATCACTCGATTGTCAACAGGCGTGGTGATGTAGGCATAGAACAGCTCGTCCTCGGTGTAGCTGGGAGAGAGCGCGAGACCGGTTAGTCCGCCGTCACCCGCCGGATCCACAGCGAGGGCGGCGACTTCCTGATTCGGTCGCTCCCGCTGGACTTGCAGGATCCGGCCGGTGGTGCGCTCGGCGGCCAGACCTACCGGCCTGGCGCCAGGGAGGACCACGAGCGCAGAGATCGGTTCCAGGCAGGTTGCGACCACAGCCGGGTCGGGGTCGGTGCAGCCCTGCGGTGGACCCGGTGGTGCCTGTCCGGGTGCGCCTGGGCCCTGTGTCCGGAACGGTCCCGGTATCTGTGGCCGCGGCCCAGCCTCCGTGCCGGTCTCCAGCTTGGGGTGAAACGGGCCAGCGCCCCGGTCCGGAAAGGCCGGTGTTACCGAGCATGCGCACAGCAGCGCCACCGACGTGACCAGTACGCGGATCGCACGGCGGCGAGCGCGGGCCGGGATCGGCATGAGGGGGCGCACGATCGGCAGGCTAAATGCACAGGCGTGTGCCGCTGGTAAGTGGTCCCGAACTGCCCATAAGCGTTAACCGGAACCGTCAGCCGGGTGCCGTCGGTTTCCCCCCGGCGTCGGCGAGGGGAGGCGGCAGCCGGCCCCCGCTCACGGCCGCCAGCAGGGGAAGGTGACGGGCACGCACTGCCGGCAGGCCCACCTCATTGCCTCCGTGCAACACCGCCCATATGCGGGACTGATCATCGACCCGCAGGCCCGCCAAATCCGACCACGCTAGCCGCTGGGAGCCCCACACTCGATGTGCGACCACGGTGTCGGGGCCGACCACGGTGCGGGTCTGAACCAGCCAGAATCCGAGCATGAGCGGCACCACGTACAGCACCTGCAGTCCCGGGAGGCCGAAGGCAACCGGGGTCATGCAGACGATCAATCCGAATACCCCGAGTAGCGCGGTCAGCGGGAGCCGGAAGGTCACCGTGGCGGGCTCAGTCACGGTCCCATAGTGGCGGGCCATCGAAGCCACCCGAATAGGCGGGTACAGATCTACCTGCCCGAGGTTTCCATCAAGCGGTCAAGGAGTTGCAGCTGCCGGGACCGGCAGGCCGTCGCTCGCATCGCAGCGCTGCGCCACGCGGGCAGTGGCCACCGCTCGTGCCCGCCGCTGTGCTCATCGAGTCGCTGGAACGCTCACCACTCGCGGGAGGTGCTCCCAGCATGCGGGAGCGGGTCTTACTAGGTTGACGGTGCTGGGGTATGGCCGTTACCGTCGGCAACGTGCTGATCCCCAGCGTCCTCGTACGTCGTAGGCGCGTCGTCTGAAGAATCCCCAGACGTCGACGCGCCAACCCTCGCTTGAGCCCTACCGGGCGGCGGGGGTTTTTTGATGTCCGGGGCTGTGTTAGCGATGAAAATAGGGCAGGACCATGACAACCGTGACTCCCAGGGACGTGTCCAGAGAAATGCCGAGCCCGACGCAACCGCCCAGGCCGGCTCCGCCGGTAGGCGTATCGGCGCGAGTTAGCGGCGCGCAATCTCTTGTGCGCTCCCTGGAAGCGCTCGGATGCGAGGCCGTGTTCGGGATTCCGGGCGGCACGATCCTGCCTGCCTATGACCCGCTGCTCGATTCCACGAAGGTCCGTCACGTGCTGGTCCGCCACGAGCAAGGCGCCGGACACGCCGCCACGGGATATGCGCAGGCCACCGGGCGGGTCGGGGTCTGCATGGCGACGTCCGGCCCGGGCGCGACGAACCTGGTCACCCCGCTGGCCGATGCGCATATGGACTCGGTCCCGGTGGTGGCCATCACCGGCCAGCAGACCAGAGCGCTGATCGGCACGGACGCCTTCCAGGAGGCGGATATCACCGGCATCACCATGCCGATCACCAAGCACAACATGCTGGTCAAGGATCCGGCGGAGATTCCGAGGGCGATCGCAGAAGCATTCCACCTAGCTGCCACTGGCCGTCCAGGTCCAGTGCTGGTGGACATTCCCAAGGACGTGCTCCAGGATCAGACCTCCTTCGCGTGGCCACCCGAGCTGCAGCTGCCTGGCTACCGCCCGACCACCCGGCCGCACGGCAAGCAGATCCGCGAAGCCGCCCGCCTCATCGCGCACGCCCGCCGCCCGGTGCTTTATGTCGGCGGTGGGGTGATCAAGGCGCGGGCCACCGGGGCGCTGCGGGAGCTGGCTGAGCTGACCGGGGCTCCGGTGGTCACCACGCTGATGGCGCGCGGGGCGTTCCCGGATTCTCATCCGCAGCACGTGGGGATGCCCGGCATGCACGGCACGGTGGCCGCGGTCGCGGCGATGCAGCGCTCCGATCTGCTGGTGGCGCTCGGCGCCCGGTTCGACGACCGGGTCACTGGTCAGCTGTCATCGTTCGCGCCAGCCGCCGCGGTGGTGCACGCCGATATCGACCCCGCAGAAATCTCGAAGAACCGCCGCGCGGACGTGCCCATTGTCGGCGACTGTGCCGAGGTGATCGGCGAGCTGATCGTCGCGGTGCGCGCTGAGTTGCAGACCACCAGCCCGGATCTGGACGGCTGGTGGCGGCAGCTGCGGAACTGGCAGCAGACCTTCCCGTTGGGCTATGACCGCCCCAGCGATGGGATGCTCGCCCCGCAGTACGCGATCGAGCGCATCGGTGCCCTGGTGGGTCCGGACGCGATCTACACCGCCGGAGTGGGCCAGCACCAGATGTGGGCCGCGCAGTTCATCAAGTACGAAAAGCCCGGCAGCTGGATCAACTCTGGTGGGCTGGGCACGATGGGTTTCGCGGTGCCGGCCGCGATGGGCGCCAAGCTGGGCAGACCCGATGTGGCGGTGTGGGCTATCGACGGCGACGGCAGCTTCCAGATGACCAACCAGGAGCTGGCAACCTGCGCGATCGAGCACATCCCGATCAAGGTCGCTGTGATCAACAACGGCAGCCTGGGCATGGTCCGCCAGTGGCAGAACCTGTTCTACGCTGAGCGCTACTCGCAGACCGACCTCGGCACGCATTCCCGCATCCCGGACTTCGTCAAGCTCGCCGAGGCCTTGGGCTGCGTGGGCTTGCGCTGCGAAGCCGAGCCGGACGTCGACAAGGTCATCGAACAAGCCATGGAGATCGACGACCAACCGGTCGTGATCGACTTTGTGGTGGGCAAGGATGCTCAGGTCTGGCCGATGGTGGCGGCCGGCACCGGCAACAACGACATCATGGCGGCGCGCAACATCCGCCCGCTGTTCGACGAGGACGGATCATGACCACGCACACCATGTCGGTCCTGGTGGAGAACAAACCGGGTGTGCTGGCCCGGGTGGCCGGGCTGTTCAGCCGTCGCGGGTTCAACATCCACTCGCTGGCGGTCGGCCCCACCGAGAATCCTGACATCTCGCGGATGACCATCGTCGTGGCCGTCGACGAGCTGCCCTTGGAGCAAGTCACCAAGCAGCTCAACAAGCTGATCAATGTCATCAAGATCGTGGAGCTCGATCCCGCGGCGGCGGTGCAGCGTGAGCTGCTGCTGGTCAAAGTCCGGGCCGACACCACGGTGCGGTCCCAGGTGCTCGAGACGGTCGCGCTATTCCGGGCCAAGGTTGTCGATGTCTCCCCGGAGGCGCTGACCATCGAGGCCACCGGCACCGCGGACAAGCTCGATGCGCTGCTGCGAATGCTCGACCCCTACGGCATCCGGGAAATAGCCCAATCCGGCATGGTCGCCCTGGGTCGCGGCCCCCGCGCCATCACCGCCGGCTCACTCCGCTGACGCGCGTTCTGGATGCAGAACGCTGTTTTGTGACCCCCAAACCGCATTCCGCATCCAGACTGCGGAACCTAGCCAAGGAGCATGCAGATGAGTGCAGAGGTTTTCTACGACCAGGATGCTGATCTGGCGGTAATCAGTCGACGAAAGGTCGCTGTCATCGGATACGGCAGCCAGGGGCACGCGCATGCGCTCAGCCTGCGCGATTCCGGGGTCGATGTCCGGGTCGGATTGCCTGAGGGGTCGAAGTCGCGTCCGAAGGCGGCTGATGAAGGTCTACCGGTGGTCACGCCGGCGCAAGCGGCTGCCGAGGCCGATGTCATCATGATCCTCGCGCCGGACACCAAGCAGCGCACCATCTACGCTCAAGACATCGCGCCGCATTTGAACTCAGGCAATGCGTTGATGTTCGGGCACGGCTTCAACATCCGGTACGGCTTGATCAAAGCACCGTCCGATGTGGACGTTGCGATGGTGGCACCGAAGGGACCCGGGCACCTGGTGCGCCGGCAATTCGTCGACGGCAAGGGTGTGCCCTGCCTGATCGCGGTCGAGCAGGATCCCACCGGAGGAGCCCAAGCATTGGCGCTGGCTTATGCCAAGGCGATCGGTGGTACCCGCGCCGGAGTGATCAAAACCACGTTCACCGAGGAGACCGAGACTGATCTGTTCGGTGAGCAGACGGTGCTCTGCGGCGGCCTGACCGCGTTGGTGCAGGCGGGCTTCGAGGTGCTCACCGAGGCCGGTTACGCGCCCGAGGTGGCCTACTTCGAATGCCTGCACGAGGTCAAGCTGATTGTCGACCTGATGTACGAGGGCGGGATCTCCCGGATGCGCTACTCGATCTCCGACACCGCCGAGTACGGCGACCTCACCCGCGGACCGCGCATCATCACGCCGCAGGTCAAAGACGAGATGCGGCGGATCCTCAGCGAGATCCAGGACGGCAGCTTCGCCCAGGAATGGGTGGCCGAGGACGACAACGGCCGACCGAACTTCACCAAGCTACGTACCGAGGGGGAGCGCCACCCCATCGAGCAGGTCGGCGCCCGGTTGCGCGGCTTGATGTCCTGGATCGACCGCCCGCTCACCGACACTGCCTGAGCTTCAAAGCAGTCCGATCATGCGGTGGGTAGCCGCCATGTCGGCTTTCCTTGACCTGGCGCAGAGGAATCGGGGGCTTGTGCGACGCGGACAGCGTCTGCGGACAGCGTCTTCGGGATGGTTCGCCGACCGATAGCGCCGCTGAGCCCGCTGCTTGCGGCGCGGAGGTTCTCCGTAGAGTAGGTAGTCGTGAGCACCCTGAGCCGACCTGTAGTGCTGATCGCCGAGAAGCTCGCACCGTCGGTGCTTGACGTATTCGGTGACGAGTTCGACGTCCAGCACGTCGATGGCACCGACCGTCCTGCGCTGTTCGAGGCACTGGTAGACGCCGAGGCACTGCTGGTGCGCTCGTCGACTCGAGTGGATGCCGAGGCACTGGAACGCGCCCCCCGGCTCAAGGTCGTCGCCCGGGCCGGTGTGGGGCTGGACAACATCGACGTGCCGGCGGCCACCGAGCGTGGCGTGATGGTGGTCAATGCACCGATCTCCAACATCGTCTCGGCGGCAGAGCACGCAGTCGCGCTGCTGCTGGCGGTGGCTCGCCGGATCCCGGCCGCCGATGCCAGCCTGCGCAGTGGGCAATGGCGGCGCAGCGCGTTCAGCGGCGTCGAGTTATCGGGCAAGACCGTTGGTGTGGTGGGGCTGGGCAAGATTGGCCAGCTGGTAGCACAGCGGCTGGCCGCCTTCGGAACCACTCTGATCGCCCACGACCCCTACGTCTCCCCGGCGCGAGCTACGCAGCTGGGCATCGAACTGGTCGATCTGGACGAGTTGCTGTCCCGGGCCGATGTGATCTCCCTGCACCTGCCGAAGACTGCCGAGACGCTCGGCCTGATCGGAGCTGATCAACTCGCCAAGACAAAACCCGGCGTGCTGATCGTCAACGCCGCGCGCGGTGGCTTGGTCGACGAGCAGGCCTTGGCTGACGCGGTGCGCAGTGGCCAGGTCGGCGGGGCCGGGATCGACGTGTTCAGCACCGAGCCGTGCACCGCGAGCCCGCTGTTCGACCTTCCTCAGGTTGTCGTCACCCCGCATCTGGGTGCCTCTACCGCCGAGGCCCAGGATCGGGCCGGTACGGATGTGGCGCGCAGCGTACAGCTGGCCTTGCGCGGCGAGTTCGTTCCCGACGCGGTCAACGTGATCAGTGGCGGGGCGGTGGGCGAGGAGATCCGGCCCTGGCTGCCGTTGACCCAGAAGCTGGGCACTGTGCTGGCCACCCTGACCGCACGCTCGCCGGACTCGGTGACGGTCGACGTTCGCGGGGAGCTGGCCGCCGAGGACGTGTCCGTGCTGCGCCTTGCGGCCCTGCGCGGCATCTTCGCCGGCGTGGTGGATGAACAGGTCACTTTCGTCAACGCGCCCCGGTTGGCCCAGGAACGGGGGGTGTCCATCGCGATATCCAGCGCGCCGGAAAGCCCGACGCACCGCAGCGTGGTGAGCGTTCGCGGAGCCTTCGCCGACGGCACCGGCTACTCGGTCTCGGGGACGCTGGCCGGGCCCGCTCAGGTGCCCAAGCTGGTTGAGGTCA
>DASQVU010000245.1:0-4803 GCA_035640615.1 Pseudonocardiaceae bacterium | reverse complement strand
TCGGGGCGTCTGGCTTTCCTTTTCCGCCGAATCCGGCCATGATCGCGGCTCGCGGGAGCAGTTAAGGTTCGAACGCGGAGGCGAGGATGTCTGATCGGCTGATCTTTCAGCTGGGCACCAACAACTGGCAGCGAGGCGGGGAGTTCGCGCCGGGCTCGGGGATCCTGCACGAGGCGCACCACCACGCCTACAACGCTTTGCCGGGAGTGCGCGCCTACTCGATGTATCCGTCCCGGCGGCAGCGGTTCCGCGACGAGGACGTGCGGGTTTTCGCGTTGGAGCACGACATCCCGATCTGCGAGTCGATCTCCCCGGTCAGCAACTACCGGTGGCACCGCATGAGCGAGGACGAGGTCAACGCCTACCGGCAGCGGCTGACCAACGAGGTCGCGGAGTGGCTCGATGAGATCGAGGCCAACTCCGAGGACCGGTTTAGCCTCGCGATCGCCCATCACGGCTTCATGAACACGGTGGTGATGCGCGACGTGATCCGCCGCAGGGTCGCCGCCGGGCGCGGCTGGATGCCGCTGCTGTGCTTCGTGCATGGAACCGAGCTGAAGATGTACGCCCATGAGCGACGCGCCGATCAGCCGGCGGAGTTTCCGCTGCGCTTCCTGCCGTTCATGCAGCGCGAGAAGATCTTCGACTACAACGACCCGCAGCATGGCGTGGATGTCGTCGCATCGATCTCCGCCGAGCAGATCGAGGCGCTGCTGGACCTCTTCCCGGAGTTCCCCCGTGAGCGGGTGGTGCTCTCCCAGAACGGCTACAACCAAGACGTCTTCCACAGGCTAACCGACCCGACCGATCTCTATGCTGATCGAGCGACGGTGCTGGCCGGGTTCATGACGCAGGTACCCGAGGGCAGCGGCCGGCAGCCCGAGCCGATCGCCCCGGCGGACGGGTTCGACGCGGTGGTGGCATTCTGCGGCAAGTTCGCCGACTGGAAACGGCTGGACGCCCTACTGCGCGCGGCGGCCATCTACGAGCAGCAGGAGCGCCGGATCCTCACCCTGGTGATCGGTTCCGGGCCACATGACGCGCAGGTCGAAATGCATGACCTGGCCGCGCGGCTCGGCCTGCGCCGGACCTACTTCCTCGGGCCCAGGCCGCAGGACGAGTTGGCGGTGTTGTTCAACTGCGCCGACGTGGGTTGCTTCCCGTCCTACCGTGAACCTTTCGGTCTGGTGTTCATCGAATGCATGGCCTGCGGGACGCCGGTGATCGGCGCCGACTCCGGCGGCCCGCGCGACTTCGTGACTCCCAAGGTCGGGATGCTGGTACCCGAGACTGACGATCGCGCGGCGCTCGCCCAGTCACTCGCCGCCGCCGTCAACCGGAGTCTGGACGAGGGCTGGAAACAGACCAAGGGCCCCGCCGCCGAGGCCTATGTCAAAGAGAACTTCAGCGTGGTCAGCCAAGTCTCCAAACTGCTCGCCGAGGTAGACCGACTGACCACCACCTCAGGATCACACGGTGAGCATCGACCGCCTGAACTTCGCCAAAACCCTTCCACCACTCAGGGCGCAGTTACTTGTGGGAATTAGAGGTTGGTCCGATGCGGAACTCGACTACGTCCCCGTCAGCCATGACGTAGTCCCTGCCCTCCATCCGGACCTTGCCGGCAGCCCGGGCCGCCGCCATGGAACCAACGGCGACCAGATCGTCATAAGACACGATCTAGGCTTTGATAAATCCCCGCTGGAAATCGCTGTGAATCACGCCAGCGGCCTCGACAGCGGTGGCGCCAGCTCGGATCGTCCACGCCCTCGCCTCCTTGGGTCCGGCAGTGAGGAACGTCTGCAGCCCCAGCGTGTGGAACCCGGCGCGGGCGAGTGCGTGCAGACCCGGCTCAGGCTGGCCGATCGAGTCCAGCAACTCGCGAGCCGACGCCGGATCCAGTTCGAGGAGCTCTGATTCGACCTTGGCGTCCAGGAACACCGCATCGGCGGGATTGACCAGCTTGCGCAGCTCAGCTTGCCGCTCCGGGTCGGTGAGCACGCCCTCGTCAGCGTTGAAGACGTACAGGAATGGCTTGGTGGTCAGCAGGTTGAGTTCCGCGAGCGGGGTGACGTCCAGCTGGGCGCGGGCGGCGAACAAGGTGCGCCCGATGTCCAGCACCTGCCGTGCGGCCTGGGCAGCGGCCAGCGCGGCACGGCGTTCTCGCGGGTGGGTGCGGGCTTCCTTCTCCAGCCGCGGCAGCGCGCGGTCCAGAGTCTGCAGATCGGCCAGCACGAGCTCGGTTTCGACGGTGGCAATATCGTCGGCCGGGTCGACCCGGCCCTCGACGTGCAGCACGTCAGGATCATCAAAGACGCGCACGACCTGGCAGATCGCGTTGGCTTCTCGGATGTTGGCGAGGAACTTGTTGCCCAGCCCGGCGCCTTCCGACGCACCGGCGACAATGCCGGCAATATCGACGAACGACACGGTCGCCGGGACCACCTTGGCACTGCCGAACAGTTCCGCCAGCCGGCCGAGACGGTCATCAGGCAGCGCCACCACGCCGACGTTGGGCTCGATGGTGGCGAACGCGTAATTAGCCGCCAGAACGTCGTTGCGAGTCAGCGCGTTGAACAAGGTCGACTTGCCCACATTGGGCAACCCGACGATTCCGAGGGTGAGGCTCACGAGATACCAAGTCTAGGCGCCGGCCGGTCCGCCCCGCTGAGCCCGCTGCATGCGGGCAGGCGGCGCGCCTCGGCGAGATTGTCGGTGGGGTATTGCAGGCTGTGACGCGTGGATTACGTTCCGTTGATCGTGATGGTGGTGCTGGGGCTGGCGGTGGGCGTCGGGGTCAGCTGGATGGTGGCAGGTGCGCTTCGGCGGGCCGCGCTGGCGGAGGCCAGGCAGGCGGCGGACGCCGCCCGGGTCGCTGCCGAAGCCGAGCTGGCTGCGGCCCGCCAGGAAAGTGAGAGCACCCGCGCGGCCAGGGACGCCGAGGCAGCCCGGGCGCAGCAGTCCCATCAGCGCGCCGAGGAGGCCGCCGCCCGTGCCGCAGCGGCGCAGGCTGAGCTGGCCGGTGTCCGCGCCGCCCTGGAGGCCGAGCGGGCCGCCGCAGCCGACCGGGAGCGCCTGCTCACCCAGCGCGAGGCCGAACTGCGGGACAGCTTCCAAGCGCTCTCGGCGGAGGCACTCTCGCGCAACAACGAGGCGTTCGTCCAGCTCGCCGAAGCGCGGCTGGCCAAGGTAACCGCGGCGCTGGCAGCCAAATCCGACGGTGATGCCACTCAACGTCAACAAGCCATCGAAGCGCTGCTCAATCCGATCACGCAGAGCCTGCACCGGCTCGATGGTCAACTGCGCACCGTGGAAAAGGAGCGCGAGGCCGCCTACGCGGGGCTTCGTGAGCAGGTCGGGGCGATGCATCGCACTTCCGAGCAGCTGCACAGCGAGACCCGCCAGCTGGTCACCGCACTGCGGGCCCCGCAAGTCCGCGGCCGGTGGGGAGAGTTGCAGCTGGAGCGGATCGTGGAGCTGGCCGGCATGGTCGAACACTGCGATTTCTCCCGCCAGGTCAGCGCCACCGACGGCAGCGGCGACGACGACGCCATCGTCCGCCCCGACCTGGTGGTGCACCTCGCCGGCGGCAAGCACATCGTGCTCGATGCCAAGGTGCCCTTCGGCGCCTACCTGGAGGCGGTCGAGGCCACCGACCTGGATCGCCGGGCCGACCGGCTGGCCGCGCACGCTCGCCACTTGCGCGCGCACGTCGATTCGCTGGCCCACAAGTCATACTGGCAGCGCTTTGATACCACTCCCGAGTTCGTGGTGCTGTTCGTCCCCGGTGACCCGTTCCTCGAAGCGGCGCTACAGGCTGACCCGGCGCTGCTTGAGCACGCCTTCGAGCGCAACATCGTGATATCGACCCCGACCACGCTGATCGCACTGTTGCGAACGGTGGCCTATACCTGGCGCCAGGAAGCACTGGCCAGCAACGCCGCGCGGGTGCACGAGCTGGGCCGCGAGCTGCACGCCCGGCTGGCCACGATGGGTGGCCACGTGGCCAAGCTCGGCAAGCAGCTCGGGGGTGCCGTCGACGCGTACAACCGCGCAGTCAGTTCGCTGGAATCTCGGGTACTGGTGACCGCCCGCCGCTTCGGCGAGCTCGATGTGGTCACCGAAGGGCTTGACACGCCCGAGCAGGTGGAGCGCAGCCCGCGCACCGTGCAAGCGGTAGAACTGGTGGCGTCCGCCACCGAGTCGCTGGTAGCCCTGGAGGCTGCACAGCGCGCACCGGAATCCGACCACAACTGGGACTGGGTCGTTGACACATTGCACCAGGCGCCGAGCGAGGAACCGCCACGGTCTAGTGTGAATGGGTGACGGCAACCCGAGCCCGAAGCGGCGCACGCGGGTCTTGGGATGAGTATGCGCTGCTGCCGGACGCTCCGGGGCTGCCCTGGTGGGCTGCGGTGTCGTGCACCCTCGCGCTCGCCGCGACCGGTGTTTTCGCGGATCTGGAGCGGCTCAACCGGCTGGGCGTCGTGTTCCAGGTGTGCTACTTCCTAGGTTGCTTGTTTGCCGTGGTAGTGGTGCAACGTAAGGGGCTGTTCGCACCGATGATCGCCCCTCCGCTGGTCCTGGCGGTGGCCGTGCCGGGTGTTGTCCTGGCCACCGGTGAAACGCCCGCCGGTGGCGGGCTCGTCGCCACCGCGCTCACCGTCGGCACCCCGCTGATCAACGCGTTTCCCACCATGGCCATCGCCACCGGGGTCACGGTGGCGATCGGACTGTTGCGGCTGTGCATCCAGCGACGGCCGACCGCTCGCCACACCACCGACTGACCGCTACCCGCCGGGC
>DASQVU010000244.1:0-6307 GCA_035640615.1 Pseudonocardiaceae bacterium | reverse complement strand
TGCCCCACCGCGGCGTAGAACCGGAGTTGAGTGCGCCGCCCGAACACTGTGAAGCCCAGCCGCACGATGGGATTGGCGATCGGCGCCCGGCGAGAGTAGGCCCGGATCTGCAATGCCACGTCGCCGGATCCCAGGTCTTTGACTACTTCGTAGATCAATTTTCCCTGTTCCAGATGCCCCTCGAGAGTCTGGTAGCCCCAGCCCCAGATTCGCTGCCCATCGCGGGTCTCGTCCACCACCTCGGTGACGCGCACTCCCAGATAAAATCGTAATACCAGGAAGCGGCCCTCCAGCAGCATGTCGCGTCCCAGCAGTTCCTCCGCAGGCCGGTAGACCGCCCGTACGATGCGTGGATCGGAGAACTCGTAGGCTCGCACCAGCCCGCATGCGATCTCCCAGGCGCCGCCAGGCAGCGGGGGACCTGCCGGCTCACGACCGAGATGCGTTCGCGGATTGTCGACGTGCCAGTTTCCCGGGTGCTGCGGAACCGGGGCGTCGCCTTCGTCGTAGTTGATGCTCAGATGTCGCAGCCCGTCAAGCGCGGCAGCGAGATCGATATGCCCGATAAGCGATTCCCGCACGGTCTGCTCCCTGCGCTTGTACTACCCTTTCTCAAATTCCCGCACGGTATCGCCCATCAGCCACAACATCGGTGGCCAGAGCCCGACGAAAATTGCCCGCCTTTCGGCGTTACCACGCTGGTCTTGATCGACGGTTTTGGCGCGGATCCACAGCGCCAGACACAGACCGACCGCGCCCAGAGAGGCTGCGTGTAACGTTGTGCTGACCGGTCCTACCCGGTGCAGCGCTGTCCCGATCGTCACGACCAAACAAGTACCCCGAAACGCACCTTTTATGCCGGCGCGCCGAGGACCGGCCGAATCCTCTACATGCCGTATCGGGAGCCACCTGTTTGACGCGATTCTTGCGAGGGTAATCGGGGCCCATGGGGCAGCAGTTTCACAAGGGCGACCGGGTACGTGGGCGCAGCCACGGCGGGTACGCCGATGGTGAGGTGCTTGCGCGGATCACTTCGGATACCGAGGTCGCAGGCCGCACCGTGCGCGCCTCGTCGAAGGAACCCCAGTACCGGGTGCGCAGCAGCAAAAGCGAGGGCGAAGCGGTGCACAAGCCGGACGCACTGGCGAAGATCTGAGCCGCGAGACGACTGTGTCCATCCCTCGCCGGATTGCCGAGCTGCTGCTGCGCTGGCCGATCGGCATGGCCCTGGTCAGCTGGCGTTACTTGTGGCGCACGACAGTGCTGCACCGGTGGGAGGGCGAGGGTGGGGATACCGATTACCCGCCGGAACTGCCCCCAGCGGTGGTCGATGATGCCGTCCAGCGAGTCGCTGACGGTGTGGGCCCACTGTTACATCGCCGCTACCGGGTACGGATCCGCGGCAGCCGGTGCACGCCGGAAGAGCTCATGCGTACCTTCGTCGGTGACCTCAACGCGGTCGTGCCCTCGGAGGTCGCTTTCTTCCGGCAGCTGCGCGGCGCCGACGGGCCGCCCGAGGTGGGGGATGACTACCTCGTGCGCATGCCCGGACCGTGGGATGGACCAGTCCGGGTGATCCGTACCGACGCTAATTCGCTGCGTTTGGCGACTCTCCGCGGGCATCTGGAAGCCGGCCAGATCGAGTTCCGTGCTCGCCGCGACGGCGATGGGCTGACTTTCGAAATCGAGTCCTGGGCCAGGGCCGGCGACTGGCTGTCCCACATCGCGTACAACTACCTCCGGCTGGCCAAAGAAATCCAGCTCAACATGTGGACGCATTGTTGTCTGCGGACCTGCGAGATCGTCGGCGGCCGCCCGGACGGCGGAGTCTGGATCACCACGCACCGCGTCACCACCTTCGGATAGAGCGGGACGAAGGGCGTTACGGACCGCGTTGCAAGAGATGTGCCGACAACGTCTGTAGCGCCTGCCGCACGTGTGCTCCAGATCCGTGAGATCTACGCTGAGCCGCAGGCCCGAGATTCCGAGCGCGGCCGTCAGGTTCTGGCGCGGTTCCCCGATGCCGAGGTCATCGAGGTGCCCTCGCACTGGCAGATCCCGGAGCTGCACGGCAACGCCGGCAATGTGGACCGGTGGGTGCGGGTGAAGACCGAAACGCTCGTGCTTGGCGTCAAGAAGTCATTGTCGGCGCGCCCCAACGGCCGCAGCAGCGATTTCATCGCGCCCTCGACCGCCAACGGCTGTGCCATGGCTTGCGCCTACTGCTACGTGCCGCGGCGCAAGGGCTACGCCAACCCGATCACCGTGTTCACCAACATTGACCAGATCACTCGCTACCTGCGCGGGCACGTCTCGCGGCAGGGCGTCAAACCTGAGCCTGACCAGATCGACCCGCACGCTTGGGTCTACGACATCGGCGAAAACAGTGACTGCTCGGTTGACGCCATGGTCAGCGACAATGTCGCAGATCTGATCGCGACGTTCCGGGAGCTGCCGACCGCGAAGGCCAGCTTCGCGACGAAGTTCGTCAACACGCAGCTGCTCGAGCTCGACCCCGGTGGCCGCACCCGTGTCCGGTTCTCGCTAATGCCTGAAGCCGATTCCAAGCTGCTAGACATCCGCACCAGCCCGATCGCCGAGCGCATTGCGGCCATTGACGACTTCGTCGCCGCCGGCTACGAAGTGCACCTCAACTTCTCTCCGGTGGTACTTCGCGACGGCTGGGAACGCGATTGGGCGCAGCTGCTGATCTGGCTCGATGACTCCCTCGGCGCCGCATTCAAGCGTCAGGCCGCCGCTGAGATCATCATGCTGACCCACAATCGCGAGTTGCACGAGGTCAATCTGGGCTGGCACCCCCAGGCTGAGGAAGTGTTGTGGCGCCCAGATCTGCAGCAGGCCAAGCGTTCACAGAACGGCATGCGGAACGTGCGGTACCGCAACAATGACAAACGCGAAGGCCTGCAGCAGCTGCAGGCCCTCATCGCGTTGCATACCCCCTGGCTGCGAGTCCGATACGCCTTCTAGTCAGACCGGGCGGCGGGCGTGAAGAGGGTGATCCCGGTAGCGGACCTTATGGATGCTTATGCACCTTATTAACCGGGATATAGCGGTCTCCTGGACGCTTATGCACCTCTTCTTTTTATAGCCGGTTGTGCAGGGCTTCTGCAGCCGCCAGCAGATCGGCCGCCCACCGGATGCCCGGGCGCCGACCGATCCGCTCGACCGGGCCGGATACCGACACCGCCGCAACCACGGCGCCGGCCGCATCACGCACCGGGGCCGACACGCTGGCGACGCCGGACTCGCGTTCGGCCACGCTTTGCGCCCAGCCTCGCCGGCGGACTTCCAGCAGGGTTCGCTCGCCGAAGACTGCCTCGCCGAGCACGGCACGCTGGGTGGCGGGATCAGCCCATGCCGCCAGCACTTTCGCGCCCGACCCGGCGGTCATCGGCAGCCGGGCTCCTACCGGAACGGTGTCGCGTAGCCCGCTGGGCGGCTCGGCGGCTGCCACGCACACCCGGATCAGCCCTTCCCGCCGGTAAAGCTGGACGCTTTCCCCGGTGACGTCGCGCAGCCGGGGCAGTACTACGGAAGCGGCATCCAGCAGCGGGTCAAGCGCACCCTCGCCCAGTTCGCGGAGTGCGGGCCCGGGACTCCACCGTCCGTCGGTGTCCCGGCGCAGCAGCCGGTGCACTTCCAGGCCCACCGCCAGCCGGTGGGCGGTGGCCCGGGGCAGCCCCGTGCGAGAACACAGCTCGGCAAGGCCGCACGGGCTTGCGGCGACGGTGCGTAACACCAGCACGGCCTTGTCCAGTACGCCGATACCGCTATGCTGTTCCACGTAGCGATATTAACTTCCCGACATGTGGGATGTCGAGCATGCGGGAGCTGATGGTAAGGAATCCCGACTAATGGGACGCACACTAGCCGAGAAAGTTTGGGATGCCCACGTTGTACACCGGGGTGGGGATGATCCCACCACCGACACGGTTGGCACGGCGCCAGACCTGCTGTACATCGACCTGCACCTGGTGCACGAGGTCACCAGCCCGCAGGCCTTCGACGGGCTGCGACTGGCCGGGCGACCGGTTCGCCGGCCCGACCTGACGATCGCCACGGAGGATCACAACGTTCCCACCACGGATATCGAGTTGCCGATCGCCGATGAGGTGTCGCGCACTCAGGTGGAGACGCTGCGCCGCAACTGTGCGGAGTTCGGCGTGCGGCTGCACCCGATGGGCGACATCGAGCAGGGCATCGTGCATGTCGTCGGCCCCCAACTTGGGTTGACCCAACCGGGCATGACGGTGGTCTGCGGTGACTCGCACACCTCCACGCACGGCGCCTTCGGTGCGCTGGCCTTTGGTATCGGCACCTCCGAGGTGGAGCACGTCCTGGCCACCCAGACTTTGCCGTTGCGCCCGTTCAAGACCATGGCGGTTATCGTCCAGAGCCGTGACGGATCGCTGCCCGCCGGGGTCACCAGCAAGGACATCATCCTGGCGGTGATCGCCCGGATCGGCACCGGTGGCGGCGCAGGCTACGTGCTGGAATACCGCGGCAATGTGATCGAGCAGCTGTCCATGGAAGCCCGCATGACGATCTGCAACATGTCGATCGAGGCGGGCGCCCGCGCCGGCATGATCGCGCCGGACGCCACGACGTTCGACTACCTGGCCGGCAGGCCGCATGCACCGGCTGGTGCACGGTGGGACGACGCGGTGCAGTACTGGCAGTCACTACACACCGACCCCGATGCCGTTTTCGATGCCGAAGTGCACATCGACGCCGAGGCGCTGACCCCGTTCGTCACCTGGGGTACCAACCCCGGCCAGGGGTTGCCGCTGTCCGAGCGGGTGCCGGATCCTGAGCAGATCGTCGACGAGGGCGAGCGGCTCGCGGTGCGCAAGGCGCTGTCCTACATGGACCTGCAACCCGGCATGCCGCTGCGCGATATCGCGGTGGACGCGGTGTTCCTCGGATCGTGCACCAACGGGCGCATCGAGGATCTTCGGGCCGCCGCTTCAGTACTCGCTGGCCGCCGGGTGCACGACGGGGTGCGCATGCTCGTCGTTCCCGGTTCCATGCGGGTACGCGCCCAAGCCGAGGCCGAAGGGCTGCACGAGGTGTTCACCGCGGCGGGTGCCGAGTGGCGCTCGGCGGGATGTTCAATGTGCCTGGGGATGAACCCCGATCAGCTCGCCGCTGGGGAGCGGTGCGCCTCGACGTCCAACCGCAACTTCGAGGGTCGTCAAGGCAAAGGCGGCCGCACCCACCTGGTCTCGCCGTTGGTCGCCGCTGCCACCGCCATCCGCGGCACCCTGTCATCCCCGGCCGACCTTTAACGTCCCCAATCCGCTGCATCCTCAACCCCGACATGGAGCCATATCGGGGTTATCGACCCCGCGTAATCCCCGATATGGAGCCATTTCGGGGCAGGCGGGAAAGGAGTACCCACCATGCAAGCGTTCCGGAGGCACACCGGCGTTGGGGTGCCGTTGCGCCGGTCTAATGTGGACACCGATCAGATCATCCCAGCGGTCTACTTGAAACGGGTGGCGCGCACGGGATTCGAGGATGGTTTGTTTGCGGCCTGGCGTGCGCACGAGGACTTCGTGCTCAACCACGAGGTCTACCGCCACGGCAGCGTGCTGGTGGCCGGCCCGGATTTCGGTACCGGCTCGTCGCGGGAGCACGCGGTCTGGGCACTGCTGGACTACGGCTTCCGGGTGGTCATCTCACCCCGATTCGGCGAGATTTTCCGCGGTAACGCGGGCAAGCAAGGCCTGCTCGCGGCACAGTGCCAGCGTGACGACGTCGAGCTGCTGTGGAAGCTGCTGGAAAGCGAACCGGGCACGGAGGTCACTGTTGATCTCACCGAACAGACCGTGCAGGCCAAGGACCTGACGTTCGATTTTGACATCGACGGCTACACCCGCTGGCGGCTTCTGGAAGGTCTCGATGACATTGCGTTGAGCTTGCGACACGCTGAGGAGATCGACGCTTTCGAGGCCCAGCGCCCAGCCTGGCTGCCGACCACGACAAGCCCTCGCTAACCGACTTGGCCGCGCAGCCGACCCGGTGGACTTGGAGCAGCTCGGGCCAGCGCAGTTTCGGACATGGACTGAGCTGCCTTCTGCTCTCAGATGTGGACGGCTTAAGACTCGCGGTCTACTGCGTCGTCGTAGTAGTCCGCACGCAGCAAGGCGGGAAACTCGGATGAGCCGTCGCCGAAGAACAGCGCCCAGTAGCTGCCCTTCCTGGTCGTCACGTCGAGCGGCCCGATCCCGGCCGATTCGGCGAGCGTGCCGACCAGATCGGGAATCACCCCGCCCTGGCTGCA
>DASQVU010000243.1:0-2691 GCA_035640615.1 Pseudonocardiaceae bacterium | reverse complement strand
GACCCGGCATCGACCCAGCCCGCGACGCCGTCAAGCCGCCGTCCAACCACCGCGCAGCCGGTCAATGCTCCGCCGATCAGTAGCCCACCACTTAAGATTC
The DNA here is from genome assembly GCA_035640615.1 of Pseudonocardiaceae bacterium. GTDB lineage: Bacteria > Actinomycetota > Actinomycetes > Mycobacteriales > Pseudonocardiaceae. The sequence goes on along the minus strand of DASQVU010000243.1, from coordinate 2,591 downwards.
CCTCGATTAGCACCCCACCGGCCAGTGCCCTCACTGCGAGTTCCCTCGCGGCCAGTTCACTCAGGGCCAATGCCGCGCCGGCCAGTGCCGCCTCGGCCAGTGCGCAGGCGCCGGCTGGCCTCGGTGCGACCGTCCGGGTCCCTGCGGAGCAGGACACCGCGGGCACCGTCGAGGTGGATACCGATGACACTGAGGAGGCTGGCTCCCCGCTGTGGGAATGGGCCGCGATGGTGAGTCAGGTCGGGCTCGGCGTCGTCGGCGGTGCCACGTTCTGGCTGATCTGCGAGTGGCTGTGGCAGCGGATCCCGGTAGTCGCGCTAGTAGTCGCGCTCGGGTTGATCACCGGAATGGTCTGGGTAGTGCGCCGCGTACGGCGTGCCGAGGACCTGCAGACAACGGTGATCGCAGTGCTGGTCGGGCTTTTCGTCACGGTCTCTCCGGCAGCGCTGTTGCTCGTCGGCCGCTAGCCGGTGGGTGCGGCCGAGTCAATCCGGGTGGCCCTGTCCACCGCCTCGGTATGGCCAGAATCGGCCTCGGTGGCCTTCGAGCTGGCTGCTGAGCTGGGCTTTGACGGTATTGAGGTGATGGTGTGGCCCGACCCCGTCAGCCAGGACGTCACTGCTGTCGCGGAGTTGGTGACTCGCTACCAGATGCCGGTGTGCGCGGTGCATGCTCCTTGCCTGCTGATCACCCAGCGGGTCTGGGCGTCTGACCCGGCCATCCGATTGAATCTGGCGGTGCAAGCGGCCGCTGACCTAGGCGCTAGCACCGTGGTGATACACCCGCCGTTTCGCTGGCAGCGGGACTACGCCGTCGGCTTCGCGGAGCAGCTCGCCACGCTCGAGGCCGCATCCGGGATCATGATCGCAGTAGAGAACATGTTCCCGATGCGGCGTGGCCGCCTGGCGATGTCCAGCTACCTGCCCTCACCGGACCCCACCGATGCTGGGTACTCGCACTACACGCTGGACTTGTCGCATACCGCAACAGCCCGAGTCGACGCGCTGGCCATGGCCGACCGGATGGGATCGCGGCTGGTGCACCTGCACCTGGCGGATGGCACCGGTGCGCCACGCGACGAGCATCTGGTGCCTGGCCGGGGCACTCAGCCCTGCGCTGAAGTGTGCCTGGCGCTCGCCCAGAGCGGTTTTACCGGCACCGTAGTGGTCGAGGTGAGCACCCGCCGGGCGCGAACCCGCCCGGAGCGGCGAGCCCTTTTGCTCGAGGCGCTACTCTTCGCGCGCCTGCATCTGTGAGTGCACCAAACGGGGCCTGGGTGCAGTGGGGGATTTCAGCATCGATCAGAGGAGTGAACGCTTGTCATGAGCGCCATCATGGTGATCGAAATCGTGGTCGGCATCGTCATCCTTGCCGCGGCTGTGCAGTTCGCGGTGCGAGAGACCCGGCGGCTCAAAACCGCCATAGAGTCGGAGGACATCGAATCCGTGGATACCGAGCAGGTTCCCGAGCGCGGCACTGAGCCGCAGGCGGAGCACCAGGAGCAAAAGCCCGAGCAGCAGGCGGAGCAGCAGCTCAGCGAGGTCAGCACCACCGAGGCCAACTGACGCGGCGCCTGAGCCCCGTGCCGCGGCGCTCCTGGTGCCAACGGATGCGTCGCGGCACGGGCTAGCGTGCGTGTTGTGTTCCGCTCGCTGATCCTTACTGCCGCCGGCAATCCTGCGGTGCGCAAGCTTGTCGCGACGGCGCCGGTCAGCCGTTATGTGGTCAGCCGCTTTGTCGCGGGGCCGAGCACCGCGCATGCGGTAGCTGCCACCACTGCGCTGGTGGCCGAGAACCTGTCGGTGACCCTGGATTATCTAGGCGAGAGCGTCGTCGATGAGACGGGCGCGGAGTCCACCGTGCGCGCCTACCTCGAGCTGCTGTCTTTCTTGACTGCCGAAGGGCTGGCCGGCCGGGCAGAGCTGAGCGTGAAGCTGTCCGCGGTGGGCCAGCGGCTTGACGAGCAACTCGCGCTGGCGCAGGCGTCGCGCATCTGCGCCGCCGCGCAGGAAGCTGGTACGACCGTCACCTTGGACGCCGAAGACCACACGCTCACCGACTCCACCCTGTGGGTGCATGCCGAGCTACGCCGCAGCTGGCCGCTGACCGGTGCGGTCGTGCAGGCGCAGTTGCACCGGACCTTGGACGACTGTCGGGCGCTGGCAGCCCAGGGGGCGCGGGTGCGGCTGTGCAAGGGCGCCTACGCCGAACCGCCCCAGCTGGCATACCGCACCTCGCACGAGGTCGCGCGCAGCTTCGTGCGTTGCGCCAACCTCCTGCTGGCCTCGCCCGGCTATCCCATGTTCGCCACCCACGATCCGCGGTTGATCGACATCGTCGGGCAGCGGGCCCGCTGGTACGGGCGCCCCCTGGGCAGTTACGAGTACCAGATGCTCTACGGCGTACGTCCGGCCGAACAGCGACGGCTGGCCGCAACCGGCGCCACCGTCCGGGTGTACCTGCCCTACGGCTCGGACTGGTACGCCTACCTGACCCGGCGGCTCGCCGAACGACCTAGCAACGTCGCTTTTTTCCTCCGTGCCTTGCTGCCCTAGCCGTCTCGCATCTGGCCCACCGAGTCTGGCACCCTG
>DASQVU010000242.1:0-3803 GCA_035640615.1 Pseudonocardiaceae bacterium | reverse complement strand
CTGGAGTAGTGGGTGACACGAACGTCACCGTGACCGTGTGCGCGCCCGGGGCGGCGAAGGTGAATGTGGAACACCGCGCAGGTGCCGGGGGCGGAGGCGCCACCGCGGCTGGAGGACCGCTGTGACTCGGTGCGCTTGGCGCGTCGGAACTGTCTGGTGGCCCCGGCGTAGGCGCCATCAGGGTCGTAGCGGGCGCCGAGTTGTCAGAGCTGGGGTCGGTCCCAGCGGCGGGGGTGGCAGAAGGTTGGGCAGACACGGTCGGGCTGTCAGTGGCAGGGGTGTCCGAATTCGATGGCGGCGGTGAGCTTGTGTCCAGAGCAGGCTGCGACGCGGTGGTGTTGGCTGCCGCCGGGCCGCATCCCACGGTCAGCGCCACGAGCGCGGCGGCCAGCGCGGCACGCGGCCAGCTGCTGGCCGGCATTAGTGTGTTTTGACGACATCGCGGGGGGCTGTGCGCCATTTCGGCGGGGCACCGCTCAGCTCGATGCGTTCAAGCAGCAATACTGCGTGGCCGCCCAGCAGCAGGGGTCTGATCCAGGGCCCGACCTCCACGGTGGTATCCGGGCTCGGTCGGTCACCCTCCAGGGTGCAGGCGTCGTCTATCGGCAATGTGGTCATCAAGTACTGGTAGCTGCACCAGCCGGGACGCATGTCACGGATACCCGGTGTCCACAGGAAGAACCCATCGCTGCCGTGCAGGTGCAGCCCGACCGCGGCTAGCGCACCGATCACGCCGTCTTCGGTGCCACCGTGGCCGGACAGCCGGACCCTGTGCTGCGCCGCGCAGGTGCGTGCAGTGGCCTGATCGACAATTTCCCGTTTGACCGCAAGTCCGAACTCGGTCAATGCCTCCCGGTCGGCCGTGGCCACATCGGTGGACACGATCGCCAATCCCGGGTCGGAGCCCTCCGCCGCGTGATCGTGCAGAAAGCTCGCGGCGCACCGTTCGACAGCGTCAAGATTGGCAGCCTCTGCGGTGGCCAGGGCAAAGCAGGCGCTGGAGTTGTGGGACGTATAGGGCACCCGCGGGTCCTGAAGCAACTGGTGACGGGTCGCCCCGAGAGCCTCACCAAGACGCTGGGAAACCAGCTCGTGCATCAGGTTCTGTGCCAACCAGCCGGTGCCCGGGCTGGTCACATTGTCGGTGTCATCGATTCCGACCAGCACCCGCGACCGACCGAGTAGGCCACCGCCGGCGGTGGTTTGACTGTTGTTAAGCCAATCGTGGTCCGACATGTTGCCTCTTGTTCTGTTGGGGCGCAAGTAATTACCGAACGTGTAGAAAATCCGTGCTCTGTCCGGTAGTGACACCCTAATAGGGGTAACCCACAAGATACAAGAGGCGTACCTTTCGGGCATGAACAGCACACTTACTCCGACGGCCGAGCTCGTCGGAATCCCCCCGCGCCTCGCGCGCATTTCACGACCCACCACCGCAACAGCAGTCGTCGCGATAATCGTGTCAGTCGCCGTAGCCGGCATCATCGTGCAGCAGTTGGTGCACACCCCCTGGGGGCTGCCCGGCCACCGTGGCCTGTTTTGGCTCATGCCTCTCATCGCCGCACGGTGGGCCATCGACCGGCCCGGCACTGCGCTAGGAATCGCCACCACATCCAGCGCCGGAATCCTTCTCCTGGACCCCACCATGGGCGTGCACGTGGCGCCCTACCTCATCGCCGGGCTCCTGATCGATCTCGCCGCCAGCGTCACCTTCGTCCGGCGGCACCCGTGGACGATGATCGCGCTGGCTCCGCTGATCCTGCTGGTCAATCTGATCAATCCATTCGTGCACAACCTCGCCCTGTCCTCGCTCACCGCGACGATCTCGGGCATGTGGTTCTACGTACAAGGCCATCTGTTGTGGGGTCTCGCCGCTGGCATCGTCGGCATGGGCGCTGGCGTGTTCGGTCGATCCAGGCTCCACCGGCTACATTTCCCCAGCTCAACCGCCCATTAACCCAACCGGACACGAACCCAACAGCTGCCGGTGCACACCCCGCCCAGCCCCTCCGCTCTGGCTACACGGCGAGTGGTGCTCACCGGCAGCATGGTCGCCAAGGCGATGAGCAGTCCTGCACCGCCCGTACTCCTGGACGCGGCGAAGCTAGATCCCAACGGCGCCATTGACTCTTTGACGGGCTCAGCCACGCTGGTGTGCACCGACACCACTACAGATCGGCCATCCTCCCTCATGCCGGCTTCGTGACCCCAATCGCGAGCGCGTCGCTCCTCCAGTGCAGAGACGGCACGACCCGCTCGGTGGCCCAGTACCCGTTGCCGGGGATATCGCGATCGGTCCGCTCATGCGCGTGCATTCCAGTCGGCACTCGATAACTGCGCTCTTTATCCCAACTGAATCCACGGTATTTCGATCCTCAACGTCGAAACACCGCGTATTTCTAATTTTGTGACGGTCGCCCGGTGCAATCACGCGTGGTAGAGCATCGGGTCGCCCGAGGCGTCTAGAACGTCAACGTGACGGTGTTCGATGTCAGGGGCTGGACGTTGGTCGGGTTGGTGGAACTGAACACTGCAGTCAACGAGTGTGAACCTGAATGCAGGACACAGATGGGTCCGATGGCCATGCCGGTGACGACTGGCATCGGTTCGCCGAGATTGGCGCTGCCGTCGTGAGACTGAACGGTCCCCGCCGCATCAGCCGGCGCTACCTGCGCGATGGGGATCGCGACACCACCCAAGCCCAACGGCAGCGGCACCGCGATCACGGTGAGCGTCATCATGGTGGCCGTCGCCCCGGATGTCGGCGCTGTGGTCGTGGTTGATCCTGATGTCGAGGCCCATCCCGGGGCAGTGCTTGCTCCGGGGACCGTGGCCGAACCCGGGATTGTGGTTGATCCTGGAGCGGGTGTTGTTCCCGGAATAGACACTGGTGGTAGGCCTGGATTTGGTGCTGGTCTGGAGTTTGTGTGCATGCACAGTGCCCAGACATCGGAGAAGGTGCGAGGCGAGTCAGCTCCGCCGGTGTGCGTGAACGCGGTCCAGGATGCGGCTGTGGTGGTGCCGTTGCCGACCGGAGCGCCCGTGGCGTCGCTGGGGAAGCTGCCGTTGAAATGATCACCGTGTGAACCGGGGGCGGTGAAGTCGGTGGTGGCGAGATTGCCGCTACTGATGGCCGCGCCGCCGCTGATCAGCGTACCGTCCGCGGAGCCGCAGCTGGTGGTGATCTTCTGGCTGCTAGTCGCGGTAGTCGGGCCGCTGACTTCATGGGAGCGGACAGTGACGGTGACGCCGCTGGCGGCGCTGAGCTGGCTGCAGATCGCGTAGGCGTAGGTCGAGTTGGGAACGGTGCCGCTTCCGCCGCCGTTGAGGCCGACCGCGGCCCAGGAGTCGGGATTGATCTCCCCATCGGCGGCGGCCTTGTGACCGAAATTGTGGGCGGCGTTGTGGAAGGTGGGGTAGCTGGCGATGGGTTTGAGGCTGCCAGCGCTGGCTGGGGTGGTGCGCGTGCCGCCCCAAGCAGCACCGTGTTGGGCGGGCAGCTGGCCACCGCCACGGCCGGAGTGGATGCGGTAGTGGGGCCGGCCACCTTGGTCATCACAGCCTGCGTGTGCGTGATCACGTTGGTAGTTAGACACAGCGCGAAGGACGTGGTGGAAAACGACAAGTCGACCATGGCGCCACTTCCGCCCACGGCATTGTCAGGTTGACGGAGGCTGGGGGTTCGATCGCTCCGTGAGAGGTGGATCATCCTGCGTTCGTGGACGCCACGCCGTCGTCGTTGTATAGGGGTCACCGGTTCCCGGTGGAGATCATTAGTTGCTGCGTGTGGCTGTACCGCCGGT
>DASQVU010000241.1:0-2367 GCA_035640615.1 Pseudonocardiaceae bacterium | reverse complement strand
GGAAGCCCACCGGATTCCCGGCCCGGCTAGAGAGATCCGGGTGAGCACCGCGGACGCCAGCACTGGTGCGGGTAGGGAGGCGGGCTAGTGCTTGTGGATGTGGACGGTGACGTTCATGCCGGGGACGAGGTCGACGTTGGGAGGCGCGTCGAGTCCGATCTTGACCGGGATGACCTGCGTGACTTTCTGGAAGTTGCCACCGGTGTTGCTCTGCGGAAACAGTGAGAACACCGCAGCCGCCCCGCCTTGAATATCCCGGACCCGCCCGGTGATGTGGGCGTTGGGGTAGGCATCGACGTCGATGTCGACGATCTGGCCGGGGTGGACTGCTTTGACGTCGGTCTCGTCGACGCGCGCCGTGACGTAGATCTTGTCGAGGTCGTAGGCGACCGCGAGCTGCGTGCCGGTGGTGACGTAGGTGCCGACCACGCCGTTGTCCACAGCCACGGTGCCATCACCCGGCGCTTTGATCGGCATCTGGGGTTTGGCGAACCCGCTCTGGATCTCGATACGACCGACGGTCTGGTCTCTGTGCACGTCAGCTCCCTGCGTGGCGGTCCAGTCGAGCAGGGTGCCAGTGGCCGGCGCATTGATCGCGATCTTGTCACCGTCGATCTGAGCGTTGTCGGTACTGACGTAGTTGCGGGCGTTGAGGAAATAGCTGACGCCGAAGGCGGCGCCGGCCAGCAGTGCCGCGATGAGGATCACCACCAGGGCGATGCGGGTGGAGCGCTTGAGCTTGCGCTTCCCCGGTCCGGGCGCGGGTCCCGGCGCGGTACTCACAACGCCATCCGTGGGTTGCTGGCCAGCTGGTGCGGGTGGTGCCGTGACGGGGCCTTCCACGCTCCGCCTCCCGTCTGAAGTAGTGCAGCCTTACCCCATAGGCTACGCGCCGTACCTTATCTTCGGCAGCTTAATTCCGGTCACGCTCGCACCAACGGCAAGACGATCTCGTCGACGATCTCGATCAGCACGCGCTCGGGGATCGGGGAGTGGTGCACCATGAAGTACTGGCGCAGCAGATCGGGCCCCAGGCTGGCGAATCGGGGCGTAAGGGCACCGGCGCGCACCTCGCCACGCGCTGCACCGCGCCGGAGCACCTCGAGAAACACCCTGACGCCGGGATCGACGAAGCGGACCCGAACGGCCTCCATCAGGTCGGGGTTGCGGATGGTGTCCGCCATCAGGCCGCGGATCGCCTCTCCGGACGGGCCGTTGAGCAGATCGGCCAATTTCCGCAGGCAACCGAGCAAGTCCTCGCGCACGCTCCCGGTATCAGGCGCTTCGCCATGGCTGGGAAAGCGGTGATGTACCGCATCGACCACCAGTTGGGCGCGGCTGGGCCAGCGTCGGTAGAGGGATCCCTTGCTCGCGCGGGCCCGGTTGGCGATCCGCTCCATCTTCAGCTCCGCGTAGCCCACCGCTTGCAGCTCGTCGAGAGTGGCCTCAAAGATCGCCGTGTAGAGCGCGTCACCGCGTCGCCGCGGCCCCTTGCGGTGGTCGACTGGGCCGGCGCTAGTCACGTCCACACCTTTCGTGACCTCAGGTGATCATCAGTATCTCATGGCCGCTATCAGCGGTAGAGTACGTGGCGTTTCGATGGCACAGTGTCAGTTATGACCAGTCCGGCGGCAGCAAGGCGCGGCTGGTTGCTGCCGCTGACCGTGTTGATCGCCGGCATGTTCATGTCGGTGCTGGACATCAGCATTGTCAACGTCGCCATCCCGACCATCCAGAACGAGTTCGGCGTGACCACCGACGACGTGCAGTGGGTGGTGACGGCGTACACCCTGGTGCTGGGTGTGGTGGTGCCGGCGACTGCCTGGCTCGGGGACCGGTTCGGGCTCAGCCGGGTCTACAACCTGGCGTTGCTGGCCTTCGCGGGCGGCTCGGCGCTGTGCGGGTTGGCCTGGAACCTGCACAGCCTGGTGGCCTTCCGGATCATCCAGGCGATCCCGGGCGGGATCCTGCCAGTGATCACGCTGTCGATGTTGTACCGGATCGTGCCCCGGGACCGGCTCGGCGCCGCGATGGGTCTATACGGGCTGGGCGTCGTGTTCGCCCCGGCGATCGGGCCGACGTTGGGTGGGTATCTGGTCGAGTACGTCAGCTGGCGGCTGATCTTCTATATCAACGTGCCGATCGGGGTGCTGGGCGCGGTCGCGGCGGCGCTGGTGTTGCCCGCTTTTCCCGGCCGTGCCGGCCGGCGGTTCGACGTGCTGGGCTTCCTCACCATCGCCGGTGGCCTTTTCGCATTACTGCTCGCGATGTCCGAAGGTGAGTCCTGGGGCTGGGATTCCTACCGCGTCCTGGGTCTGATCACGGCGAGCGTGCTGAGTCTCGCGCTGTTCGTGGTGATCGAGCTGG
>DASQVU010000240.1:0-3548 GCA_035640615.1 Pseudonocardiaceae bacterium | reverse complement strand
CGGCCCAGCCGTTGCCATCCCGCAGGGGTGGGGTGACCAGCTGGGGTGCGGCGTCGGCCTTGACCAGCCCGGCGGCCCGCAGCGCGGCGGTGAGCACGTCGGCCGACAGCTCTAGCTGCACCGGCAATACCGGGCCGGGCGGCAGTACCGGGGTGGTTCGGGGGCGGCCCAGCCATGCTGCGCCCACCGCGGCCAGCAGTGCCACCCACCACGCGAACGTCTTGCCGAGGGCGAGGACACCGGCCGCGCCGGTCGCCGCGGCGGAGAAGGCCAGCCATGCGGTGATGGTGAGCCGGTCCCGGGCCAGGGCACGCCGCTCGGCGATCAGCTCCAGGACCGTATCCGACCGGTTCGCCTCCCGGGCGGCGGTGATTACCGGTCGGTACTCGGCGCGGGCGCTGACCCACCCGAACCCGGCAACCAGCGCGCGGCCGGTGCCGCGCAGCATCCACCAGGCCAACCCCAGCGCGTAGCCGGGGACGCGCACGAAGTGGAAGCCGAGATGCCGCATAGCGTATCGGGTCGCCCACCGCAGGGTGGCCGTGGCGGTGCGCCGGGAGCGCAGCCAGGGCGGCAGCACGGCCGGCAGCGGACGCTGGGCGTAGTCGGGTGCGTCGAGCAGTTCCCCATCCAGCACGTCGGGTGCCGGTTCCACCGCCGCTGACCTGCCGGTAGTGGGGGACGGTGGTAGTGGTGTGGGTTGGGTAGTCATCGCCGGGCCCCCCGGTGGTGAGTCGGGTCGTGGAGGAGTTCGGTGACGGAGAACAGCCGGGCGATCACGCTGCCGGCGAACAGGGCCGGTACCCCGAACGCGACGCCCCAGGCGCGGGGGTCGGTGGTCAGCGAGACCACCGCCCACTGCATGCCGACGATCACCGCGGCGGTGCCCAGCGCGCGGGCCAGGTTGCCGCCCATCCGCGTGACATGCTGGGTGTGGCGGGCCACCCGGTAGGCGCTGCGGGCGCCGCTGCGAAACGCCGCGATCACCCCCAGCCCGGCAAGCACACCGAGCCCGACGAGCACGACATCAAACTGGGTGGGATTCATCAGAGCGCACCCCCATCCCGGCGGTCCTGGTGCGGGGCGGGGCGGTCTTGCAACACACAGCACCGCCGGCAGTACCGGTACTCACTGGGCGCCAAGCCCTCCCCAGGCAATTGGGGGCATCGCCACGGAGTGAACTGATGGCGTTGTTCGGCCCGGCAGATCAGCGCGGGCGCGCAGATCGAACACCACCACTGCCCCTCCGGGTCGATGCGCCACCCGTCGGTGGTGGCCGCATTGATCGCGGCACTGTCGGTGCGGAAATGACGGGCCCCCGCCGGGCGGCCGAGAATATGGCCGCACTGGTCACAATGGACACTGACGCAGGTGTGCGCCTGTAGCATTGTTGATCTCCTCGATGACTTCTTCACGGTGTTGGGGAGACCCCGGCCCGGCGGGATTGCTGGCAGGCACGTGACCGCCGGGCCGGGGGAAAATCCGCGACGCTGTTTACGTCTATGTCGGGCCGGTAATCGGGTAATCGGCTGGTCGCGCTGTGTCATGGCTGATATGCAACCGTTTTTGGGCGCGGATCTCCCTACCGGAGCGGAGAGGGTTTTCTCCCCTGACGGCGCGGGTCTGACCAGCGCGAACGGGGCCAGTGAGAGTGGTTGTCACCCGGTCGCCGGCCCGAGTTACCCACCGTGGAGTGCGGTGCACTAGGTAACCGCTTGAGTGCGAAGCGTGATCACGGCCGGGATAGGGGTGTGCATGGCCGTCGCGAAGTCGGGTAGCCGAGCTGACCGCGACGCGCTGCGCGCCGAGATGCTCGCCCAGCGGTGCGGCATCGATGAGATCGCCGCGGAAATGCGCGCCCGCTGGGGGTTCCCGGTGCGGGCCGCTTATCGCCACGCCAACGGGCTGACGTTGGATCAGGCGGCCGATCGGTGCAACGCGGCGGCCAACGACGCTGACACCCGCACCACCGCCAGCCGGATCTCGGATTGGGAAGGCTGGCCGCAGACCGGCCGGCGCCCGTCAGCGTTCAATCTGGTGGTGCTGGCCAAGGCCTACGGCACCCAACCCCGACGGCTCATCTCTCCCGATGAATGGCAGGCCCTGGACGAGCGGGAACGGCTCCTGCTGACCGAATTGAGCGGCTCATCCAACGGCCACCAACAGCCCAATGACCGCCCGCCACACCGGCCACCGCAGCGAAACGGGATCACCCCCGCCAGCCAGCCACCCGGCGGTCAGTCATCCGCGGGTCAGCCGAGCGTGGCGGAGCTGACCGCTGCGGCGGCCCGGGAGTCTATGGCGTTCGCCAGTTGGGCCGACAGCTCGAATGTCAGCACGTCGGCGCTGGATCATTTGCGTTCCGAGCTGTGCCGGATCGCGATCAACTACGTGCACGCGCCGATGCTGCCGTTGTTCCGTGACTTGACCGCACTTCGCAGCCATGCGTTCGAGTTATTGCAAAACGGCCGGCAGCAGCCCATGCGGGCGCAGACGTTGTTCTTTCTCGCGGGGACCAGTTGTCTGTTGTTGGCTCATGCCTCGCAGAATCTGGGTGACTCGGCATCGGCGATGGCCCAAGTCCGCGCCGCGCTGACTTGCGCGGAGCAAGCCGACCATAACGGGTTGCGAGCGTGGACCCAGGGCACCGCGGCTCTGATCGCTGAGTGGACCCACCAGCACCGCCGGGCAGTGGAATTCGCCCAACGCGGGCAGCCTTTCGCCATGACAGCCGATTCCCGGGTGCGTCTTGCGGCCCTGGAGGCTCGCGCGGCGGCCCGGGCGGGCGACCGCCGTCTGGCTTTGGACGCGCTCGACCGCTCCGCCCGCGCGCGCGACGTCAGCGCATTGGATGACGAGCTGGCCGATTTCGGCGGCCTGTTGAGCTTTCCGGTGGCCAAGCAGCACTACTACGCCGGCAGCACGTACGCGCTGCTCGGCGAGCCCCACCGGGCTGAAAAGAATGCGCTGCTGGCTATCGGCATGTACGAAACCGGCCCGGTGGAGCAGCGGTCCTACGGCGATGAGGCGCTGGCCCGCGTGGACCTGACCACGGCACGGCTAGCGCTCGATGACCTTGACGGCGCCCGGGAGGCACTGTGCCCAGTGTTGGCTCTACCCGCGGAACGGCGCATTGAACAACTCAGCGTTGGTGTCGGCCGGGTGCGCTCAGTGCTCGCCCTGCCCCGCTACGCCCGGGCGTCGATCGCCCGCGAGATCGCCCAGGATGTTGACCAATACCAGGCGGAGTCGCTGAGCCACTCGCTACTGTTGACCCAATGACCACCACCCGGAGTGCGGCAATACTCCAAGATGCGTGCGCCCGAACCGGTCTGAATGCCTCCGACGCCGTGTCGCTTCACCAGCACGCGGCAACGCTGTACCTATTCGAGGCTGACCGCGTCGTCCTTCGCCTAAACAGCGATACCGACGATCGCGCACGCGCGCACACCGTAGTCCAACTCACGCGATGGCTGACACGACAAGATTTCCCGTCGGTGGCCCCCGCGGATATCGAACAACCACTCGATGTCGACGGCTACACTGTC
>DASQVU010000239.1:0-2092 GCA_035640615.1 Pseudonocardiaceae bacterium | reverse complement strand
CCGCCGTCGCCACGCTGCCCGCGACGGCGACACTGCCGACAGTCGCGACACTGCCTGCCACGGCCACGGAGTCCTTTGCCGCGGTGCCGTCGCCAGTCGAGGTAGCGCGAGCACCGTCGCTGCGGATGACCCGGCCGCTATGGCCGCCCTGGCCAGCACGCCACCACGGTAATCGGGCGCGGGGCAACGGCTTGTTCTGCACAGGACGAGTCTCGCGGAGCCCCGGCATGGTGGCCAGCACGTTCCTGGCGAAATCCGCTGATGACCGGGTTTGCCGAGCGCGGTGGGTAATGCGGTAGGCCAGCACCAATGGCCGCCTCGGTGGGCTCGTTCGCGCCGTTACGCATACCATCTCAACCATCCACGGCCAAGATCCCGATCAGCCCGAAAGGTTGTGCGCAAGGGATGGGAGGTCGGGCAAGGAGCGCGGTAACGAGGTGCCAATGATCGGTTGCATTGGACATGACCGCGGTGACAGAAACATTGTCCACTAGCGCGGTAGGTGCAGGACAGCCGTCCATGCGGCGGGCACCTCAGGGCCGTAGTGGTGTCCGTGCCCGGGTGGCGGTTTGACGCCAACAATCATGTCGCAGGTGATTTGCCAGAAGGTCAGAAACGGAAACCATTGTACTTGCGGCACCACGTCAGGCCCGCGCGGTTCGCGCAACCAGTCAGGTTCGCGCCAGATCAGCTTCGGTGACCACCACACGATGGGATCCGACGCATGCTGCAGGAAAACAATCCGGGGTGCGCGCAGCGAGCCGTCGACTGGGCGCAAATCGGTGGCCGAGGCGGCGAAGCGCACCGTCCGTCCGTCACCGTAGATAGGCAGCCGTTCCGGGCTGCCGATGGCACGTTCGTCGGTGAGCGAACGCCACAGTTCGGTGCTGTTGGGCGGCCCGGCAAACAGCGCGCCGTCGGTGCGCGCAAGGAGGTCGGCAATGCCGGAGAAGGCCGCGCTGCCGCCGAAGGCGCCCAGGCTCTCGCCAAATACCACCAGCCGTGGCCGGTGTGCTGTGGGCAGCTTCGACCAGTACCGGTAAACCGTGGTGAACAGGGTACGGCCGGCCTGGCGGGCCCGGTCTTTGTCAACCAGGAAAGAGATCCAACTCGGCAGGTAGGAGTACTGCATCGCAGCGATCGCGGTGTTGCCGGCATAGAGGTACTCAAGAGGATCAGCCAGTGTCGGGTCGACCCAACCGGTCCCTGTCGTGGTCGCGACAGCAAGCACCGCCCGATCAAATGCGCCCGTCCGCTTCAACTCCGCGAGCACCAAGTCAGCCTGGCCCTGCGGCGCAGGGGCAGAGGACAGGCCGGCGTAGACCCGGATCGGTTCGATCGCGGGCCGGCCGGTCAGCCGCTGGATATCAGTGACGGCAGGCCCCGACGACGCGAAATCGCGTCCCTGACGGCCCAGTGAGCTCCACGGCGCCAAAGACCCTGGACTGCCCGATCGCAGTGACGAGGCAGGCTGCATGACGCCGCTGTCCGTGCCAGTGTCGACCGTGGAGAACGCATTGTCGGCAAAATGGATCAACCCGCGATAGACCGCACCGGTGGCTACACCGATGACCAGGCCAGTCACCAGGACTGACACCACGACCCTGGCGGCCAGCTCTGGGACCAATCGTCGCAGGTGACGCATCACCACGAGGTAGAGGTCATGGACTAGGCGGGCCAGACCGACCAGGCCGGCAGCCACCGCCACGGCGATGGCGAACATTCCCAAATACGAGTAGTGGCCTTCGGACGGCATGTTCACCGCGTGCCGGATGTCGGCCTGCCAGCGTGCGCTCAGCCACAGCGTGGTCGGCACCGCCACGGCCGCGAAGGCTGCGATGCCGTACCACAGGCGCCGCTGCCTCCGCGGACTCAGCGGTGTGGCGCCAGTGCGGCACGCCAGCCAGCAGATCGCCACCCCCGTGGCGTGCGCAGCGGCGCCCTCGATACCGGAAATGATCCCCTGCACCTCCCATGACCGGGGCAGCAGCGACGGGGTCAGCGAACACAGAAACGCCAACAGCGCCAACAGCACGCCGACGTGGTGCGGCCGGCGCAGGTACCGGCGTAGGTAACGGCGAAAGCGTGGGTA
>DASQVU010000238.1:0-2816 GCA_035640615.1 Pseudonocardiaceae bacterium | reverse complement strand
GTGCTCGGGTGCCACACCGATGATCGTTTAGGGACCAGCGATGTGGACGATCTCCAGCGACTCGCCGATGCAGCCCGTTACTCGGTCATGATCGTCCGTTGTTGAGCCGCCGATGGCCCCCTGTTAACAGCCAGTTAACTTGTGGCGATGGAAGCAACAGGAATGCCACGCTATGGGTGATTCGGGGGCGGCGGGGATGCGACTGACGGTAAGCGTTCTGCTCACCGTGCTCACTGTGGTGCTTGTCCTGCTCGGGCCGGTGGCCAGCGCGGCTTCCTTGGAGAACTACAGTGTGTACTCCGTGATGACGCAGCGTCGTGCTGGTCAGTTCTACTCAGGCGGAGTCGCCTCCGGGCAGTGGTCGTGGAAGCCCCAGGGTGACGCGTCTGAGGTGACGTGGGGAGACCCGTCCAAATCGCCGCCGGACAACGTGGAGCGGTTCGTCCACATCGGGGACTGGGTAATGCTGGACGGGTACCAGCAGCGCAGCTTCGGCACCTACAACGTGCAGCAAGTGAACCGAGAGTCGATCGGCGACGGGTCGTGCCACAAGATGGTGCCGCTGCCCTCGGAGCAGGGTCGCCAGCACTACGTCCAGTGGACGATCCGGCCGCGCGCCTACTGCCTCCAGGCATGGGGGACGACACCGATCAGACCAGCGGCCAGACGGTGGATTTCGTCCACACGCAGATCTGGTCGCCCCCGAGCCCTTGCCGTAACGACTACCTAGGCGAACAGACCTGTATACGCCAGTGGGAGTCATGGTCGGATAACGACGGCGCCCCGGGTGCCACGATCACCCGCAAGCTGGAGCGCAGCGTCTACCTCGCCCGCGGCATCGGCCTGGGTTTCGTGATCGACCAGACCTATCCGCATGCGTGGCACGCCGAATTGCACTCCGACTGGGCCTGGTAACTCCCTTCAGGTGCCTCGCACAGGCGGCAGCGGTCCCATGGGTCCGGGCAGCCCTGCACTGTTGGGCCGCCGGCCGCGCGCTCGCCCGTAGCGTTCGTGGGCGGCCTGCTTGCTCACCCCCAACGATTGTCCGATGTCCGTCCAGGGTGCGCCGCGCGTCCGGGCTAGCCGCACCAGCCTGGCTCGCCAGCGGTCGACGACCCGCGCGAGGGCCTCTACGGCGGTCAAGGCCTCGAGTACCGGCTCGATATGGCGGCGTTCGCTGTTCACCGGGGTGAGTCGTTGCGTCTCGCCGGCGGCCTCTTGCGGGAGATACCGGCCGAAACGCTCAGCGGCGTGCAGTGCCTCGTAGGTTTGCCATGGCAACGGCGTCGGCCCGGCGGGCGCCGCCGGCCGGATGCGGGGCGGCGCCGGTGCCGGCTCGCCAGGGTCCCTCGGCGGCTCCTCGACGGCGGAGAGCTTGAGGTATACCCGGGTGGTGGTGCCCTGCGGGCAGGAATGATGCTGCACCAAGTCGGACAGATGGTGCACCATCAGCAGGCCACGGCCGTCCGGCTCTCTGGGGTCAGCCAGTGGATTGCTGCTAGCCAGGTCAGTGAGGTGGCCAGGATGCCGGACATCGCACACCAGGTACCCCCGCTCAGCCCAAATGCGCAGGCTGCCGGTTCCTCCGCCGTGCACCAGGCTGCGGGCCACCAACTCGCTGACGATCAGCCTGAGCTCGGCGTGGTCGCCGCCGTGGCCGAGCCGGCTGGCCTGGTCACAGGCGAACTGGGCGGCCAGCGCAGTCTTGGTGGCGTCGAAGGTGAAACTGGGACCCGCCGTGTGCGAGCAGAGCCGATCGTCGGTCATGACACGGTGCGGTGCGAATGCGGAGCTTATCCGTTCACCGCGAGCCTCGATCACCCGTGAATGGTTGATCTCCACCTCGGCGAGGGTCTGCGGGCCCAACACATCGGCGTCATAAGGGCACAGCATGCTCACCGATCGACCGGTGAGCGCAATGTTGATTAACGCTTCTTGGTGAGCACAGCCTGGGTACTCGCGTACGGCGCGACCAGTCCAGAGCTGTTCGGCAACGATTCGTACCCGCCCGGCTGGATGGGCATCGGCAAAGGCCCGCAACACGTTGGGAATGATCCGTCCCGGATGCCGGCCAGACCGCGTCATATCAAGCAGCCGGACCCGTTCGGCGTCGCTACCCAGCTCGTTGAGGATGAGCCGCAGATTGGGGCCCGGCACTGCCAACCCCACGGGTTCACCAGCTGCCAGGCCGTCGCGAATGAACGGCACCGTGGTCGCGAGGTATTCCGCATTACCACGGTAGAGCAGCGCCGGGTGCACGAACTGCTCAACCCGGCGCGGAGCCGGGGCGGTCACCGCCCCAACTTCCACTTCATGATCGTACGGAAACGGCCGCGGGAACCGACGACCTGCACACCTACCACCCCGTCTCGACGCGACAAATAGAGGTAGCGCGCCGATTGAACGGCGAACCACCAGCATTTACCGCGCCAAGCCCCGGCACCCAGAGTAGGTAGTAATCCGGCCCGTCACAACCCGAGACCGGGTTGTTCACAGAAAGTTTTGGTTCGAAACCACCCGATGGCGTTTGCTGCCGGCGCGTGGTTGTTCCACCACGACGGTCTCGCGGGTGCCCCCGAGGAGTTTGGTGCCCCGGGTACAGCGGGAATACCGGCGCCGTGGTCGGCGCATTTCCCGAGGAGCGGGTGCATTGGCCGGTGGCCCATCAGCGTTGGCGGAAGCTGACGTTCCTGCACTGGCCTTATGACCCCGCGCAGGTGCAGCGGTTACTCCCGGCGGAGCTGGAGGTGCACACCCACGACGGCCTCGCCTGGGTGGGACTCACCCCGTTTCTGCTCTCGGACTTTCGCCTGCCC
>DASQVU010000237.1:0-5495 GCA_035640615.1 Pseudonocardiaceae bacterium | reverse complement strand
TGGTCGATCGATCGCGCTACCACGGTCCCTTCTTGCCCGGATTTGTGGCGCGCCCGCCGTTGGTGCGACCCGGGCGCCGATTATTCCAGGCCGTAGATCACTGCGTGGGCAATGTGGAACTAGGCCGCATGGATACCTGGGTGTCGTTTTACAACCGGGTGATGGGTTTCGAGAACATGGCCGAGTTTATCGGCGAAGACATTGCCACCAGATATTCCGCACTGATGTCGAAGGTGGTGACCAGCGGCAATCACCGGATCAAATTCCCGCTCAACGAACCGGCGCTCAGTGTCAAGCGGTCACAGATCGACGAGTACCTGGAGTTCTACGGGGGTCCAGGCGTACAGCATATTGCGCTGGCGACCGGCGACATCGTCGGCGCGGTGGCGGCAATGCGGGACCGGGGTGTCGAATTCTTGGAAACGCCCCCCTCGTATTACGACGCGCTGGGCGAGTGGGTAGGCCAAACCCGCGTGCCCATCCGGACCTTGCGGGAACTAGGTATCCTCGCCGACCGCGACGAGGACGGCTACCTGCTGCAGGTGTTCACCAAGCCGGTGCAGGACCGGCCGACGGTCTTCTTCGAGCTGATCGAGCGGCACGGCTCGATGGGCTTCGGCAAGGGTAACTTCAAGGCCCTGTTCGAGGCTATCGAGCGCGAGCAAGCCCGCCGAGGAAACCTGTAGGCACCATGGCCTTCTACCGGCAAGCGGGCACGATCCCCCGCAAGCGACACACCCAATACCGCCGCCCTGACGGCAGTCTCTACTACGAGGAGCTGGTGGGCGCTGAAGGATTTTCCTCGGACTCATCGCTGCTCTACCACGAGCACATCCCGTCGGCAATCGTCGACGCCCAACCCTGGAAGTTGCCCGAGCAGGCCACCGTACCCAATGAGCCGCTGATACCCCGCCACCTGCGCCTGCACGATCTGTTTCCCGGCCAGGAATGGAAACGCTGCGACGCGGTGACCAGTCGCCGACTCGTGCTCGGCAATGCCGACGTGCGCATTTCTTACGTCGTCGCCGGCGTCGCGTCCCCGCTGTACCGCAACGCACTGGGTGATGAGTGCATCTTTCTGGAATCCGGCTCCGCGACGGTACAGACGGTGTTCGGGGCGTTGGAGGTCGAAACAGGCGATTACGTGGTGCTGCCGCGCAGTACCACGCACCGGTGGGTGCCCGGTGCAGAAGAGCCGTTGCGCGCGTACTGCATCGAGGCGACCAGCCACATTGCCCCCCCATCCCGTTACCTGTCCAGGTTCGGGCAGTTCCTGGAACACTCGCCGTATTGCGAGCGGGACCTGCGGGGTCCCGGTGCGCCCGAGGTGGTGGAGGCAGCGGATGTCGAGGTGCTGGTCAAACACCGTGGGGCGCGCGGCGCCACCGGTACGGCGTATACCTACCCGCGTCATCCGTTCGACGTGGTGGGTTGGGACGGGTGCCTGTACCCGTACGCGTTCAACATCTCCGACTTCGAGCCGATCACCGGACGCATCCACCAGCCACCACCGGTACACCAGGTGTTCGCCGGCACCGGATTCGTGATCTGCAATTTCGTCCCGCGGAAGGTCGACTACCACCCACTGTCGGTACCGGTGCCCTACTACCACTCCAACGTCGACTCTGACGAGGTCATGTTCTATTGCGGTGGCGACTACGAGGCCCGCAAGGGCAGCGGGATCGGCGTCGGATCGCTGTCCCTGCATCCCGGTGGCCATTCACACGGCCCGCAGCCAGGCGCGATCGAACGCAGCCTCGGCGCCGAGTCCTTCGACGAGCTGGCCGTTATGGTGGACACGTTCCGCCCGCTGGACCTGGGTGAGGGCGCTGCCGCGTGCGAGGACCGGACGTACCCATGGAGCTGGTCAGGACGAGGTCCGGGCCGGTGAGCGCCGGTACTGCCGGCTGGACTGGCGTGGCCACCGACGATCCGTTCGGGATACACACCCTGCCCTACGGTGTCTTCACCGATGCGGCACGCGAGCAGCCGCGCGTCGGCGTGGCGGTAGGAGACGCCATCCTGGACCTCACAGCCGCCGCTGCGGCGCTGCTGCCCGAACACTTCGCGCTCTTCGGCCACGGCAACCTTGACGCTTTGCTAGCCGCCGGCCACCCGACGTGGACCACAGTCCGGGCCGCGCTGACCGAGTGGCTGACCGACGAGCAGTACGCCGACGTGCTGGCGCCACTGCTGGTGCCGGCCACCGGTGCGACGCTGCGGCTACCCTTCACCGTCGCTGATTACGTCGACTTCTACTCCTGCGAGCAGCACGCGACCAACGTCGGGCGGATCCTGCGGCCTGGCCAGCCGCCGCTACCGGCGAACTGGCGGCACCTGCCGGTCGGCTACCACGGCCGCGCCGGCACGGTAGTGGTCTCCGGGACGCCGATCTGCCGGCCGCCTGGCCAACGACGGCTTCCGGATGGCGGTGTCAGTTTCGCGCCGTCCAGCGCGCTGGACTTCGAAGCCGAGGTCGGCTTCGTCGTCGGGGCCCCGTCCACGCCCGGCCGACCGGTCCCGCTGACCGGTTTCACCGAGCATGTTTTCGGCGTATGCCTGGTCAACGACTGGTCCGCCCGCGACATCCAGGCGTGGGAATACCTGCCGCTCGGGCCGTTTTTAGGCAAGTCCTTCGCCACGTCGATCTCTGCGTGGGTGGTCCCGCTCGACGCGCTGGCCGCCGCCCGCGTCCCGCCTCCGCCGCGGGACCCGCGCCCGCTGCCCTACCTCGATGACTCCTGCACTGAACCCTGGGGGTTGGACATCACCCTGGAGGTGCGGCTCAACGACCAGTTGGTGTCCCGACCACCGTTCGCCGGGATGTACTGGACGGCTGCACAGCAACTGGCGCATCTCACCAGCAACGGCGCCTGCCTGCGCACCGGTGACCTGTTCGCCTCAGGCACGGTCAGTGGAGCCGCCCGGGACCAGCGCGGTTGTCTGCTCGAACTCAGCTGGAACGGCGCATGTCCCCTGACTCTCGCCGACGGCGCCACCCGAAGCTTCCTCGCCGACGGCGACGAGGTATCGATCACCGCCACTGCACCGGGTCCGGAAGGCAGCACGATCGGCCTGGGGGAAGTCCGCGGGCAAATCCGCGGACCGGTGAGTACGTAACAGTGTTCTGGCACCGAACGCCACTCACCAGCACCGGGTTTTGGCCCGGTGCTCCGTACTACCGGGTGCACGGCCGGTATGACCCGGCTTCCGGGCACCGGTGCAATCCGGCCAAGCTGCTCATCGACCCCTACGCCAAGGCGGTATTAACAGCGGTTCATCGATTTATCACTGACCGCAGCCTCGCCGAACGACGTCTGAGGAACCACTGGGATTACAACACCATCGCGTTCCTGGCCCCGCACAACGGCTACGCCGTGATGGGCACCGCCGGAACGCGAGCGCATGAGGTCGTCACGCAGTTCAAGTTGATGGTGCGGGAGTTGCACGCAGCAAACATCGAGGTGATCCTCGACGTGGTTTACAACCACACTGGCGAGGGCAATCACCTTGGACCGACGCTGTCGATGCGCGGCGTCGACAACCCGGCCTCCTACCGACTCGTCGAAAACGAGCCCCGTTACTACATGGACTACACCGGTACCGGAAACTCACTCAACGTGCGCCACCCGCACACCCTTCAGCTCACCAAGGATTCGCTGCGGTACTGGGTGTGCGAGATACATGTCGATGGTTTCAGCTTCGACCGGGCCTCCACGTTGGCCCGTGAGTTCTATGACGTCGACCGGCTGTCCTCGTTCTGCGATCTGGTTCAGCAGGATCCCGTGATCAGCGAGGTGAAACTTATCGCCAAACCGTGGGACGTCGGTCCGGGTGGCTACCAGGTAGGGAACTTCCCGCCGCTGTGCACCGAGTGTAACGGCAAGTATCGCGACCCGGTCCGCGACTACTGGCGGGGCCGGCCCACACGCTCGGGGAGTGCGGCTACCGGTTCGCTGGTTCCTCGGATTTCGACCAGCACGACGGGAGACGGCCGTACGCGTCCATCAACTTCGTCACCGCGATCCGCGGCGGGGACGATCTGCGCGACATCGCGTGGTTCACCGAGTCGGGTAAAGAGATGCTCGAGCAGGACTGGGAGGTCCAGGTTTGCCAATACCTCACCGTGTTTCTCAACGGGGTCGGCATCCCGAACGCCGACACCCGCGGCCAGCCGGTCACCGACAACTCGTTACTGCTCTGCTTCAACTCGCACTACACAGACATCGAGGTGCAGCTGCCCGGCAACGGCTACGGGCAGCAGTGGACTGTTGTGCTGGACACCGCGACCGGCCAGCGACCGGGCAGCCGTGCCACCGCCCCCGGCGATGCCAAGATCACTGTCACCGGCCGATCGCTAGCGATCCTGGAGCGTGTCACATGACGCCATGCGGGAAGCCATGCTGATCCCAACGTCAACCTACCGCCTGCAGCTCAACGCCGACCTGACCTTCGCCGATGCCGCTGCTGTGGCGCCCTACCTGGCGTCGCTGGGTGTCGGCGCGGTGTATACCTCGCCGCTGCTCGCGGCGATGCCCGGGTCCCAGCACGGGTACGACGTAGCCGACCCCGGCCAGGTATCCCACGTGCTCGGCGGCGAGGTAGGCCGCCACGCCTTGGTGGCAGCCGTTCGTAAGCACGAGCTGGCGCTGGTCGTGGATATTGTGCCCAACCACCTGGGAGTGGCCGAACCGCAGGCCAATCCAGCGTGGTGGGATCTGCTGCGGTACGGGCCGTCGTCGCGCTACGCACGGTGGTTCGACATCACCGGCTGGCCGCTACGCCTGCCCGTTTTGGCCGACTCCCCGGATGCGCTGTCGGACCTGCGGGTGGACGGTGACCTGCTCTGGTATTACGACCACGCTTTCCCCCTGGCGCCGGGCACCGCCGGTGGCAGCCCGCAACAAGTGCACGAGGCGCAGCACTACCGGCTGGTCTCCTGGCGCTCAGACGTCGGCTACCGGCGGTTTTTCGCAATCAGTAACCTCGCCGCGGTCCGCGTCGAGGATCCGGAGGTGTTCGACGCCACCCACCGTGAGGTGCTGCGCTGGGTCGCCGACGGTGACGTGGACGGGCTACGCGTCGACCACCCAGATGGCCTCACCGATCCAAAGGGTTACCTGCACCGGTTGCGTTCGCACGCCCCGGATGCCTGGATCGTGGTGGAGAAGATCCTGGAACCGGGCGAGGAGTTGCCCCGGTCCTGGCCGGTGGCGGGCACCACCGGCTACGACGCGCTCGCCGAGGTCGACGGCGTCCTCATCGACCCCGCGGGGGCTGAGGGGTTCACCGCGCTGGACACCGAGCTGACCGGTGTCCAGACCGGTTGGCCGCAGCTGGTGCACGACTGCAAGCTCGATGTCGCCACCGGGATGCTCGGTTCGGAGTTGCGTCGCCTGGCCAGGCTGGCACCGTCCATCCTGGGCGCTACCGATGCGCTCGCTGAGCTGCTGGCCTGCTTCCCGGTCTACCGCTCGTACCTGCCAGACGGTGTC
>DASQVU010000236.1:0-2052 GCA_035640615.1 Pseudonocardiaceae bacterium | reverse complement strand
CACCCTGTGGCGCACCCTGAATGAGATCGGCGAACCGCAGCGCCGCAAGATCTCCCGGGAACGGGCCAAAACCCGCGCCCATGTGGTCGCTGATCGCCCAGCGCCACGGCCAGATGCCGGCGTCGCGCGTTGCTGACCGCGATCGGGGCCGCGCAGGCCCGTGGACAACGGTTCGGCCAGCCGCCGGCGCTGACTCGGTTTCGGTGCTTGGGTAGCTACGCCTAGGGGCAATTCAGCTGATCAGCTAGGTCGGGGCGGGGTTCGGGCGGGTTGATCTACCGTTACTTTCCGGCGGTGTCTGGCCCATGGTGGCGTGGGCCGAATGCAGCCCTGGGGGCGGGTATGGCGCGGCGCTGGGTGCGGTTTGAAATGCCAGTCATGGTGTGCGTCGAGGTCAACGAGTGGTACGAGGGCGCCCGCGTCGTGTCGGTGGTGGCCGGCGCGGAAGCCGAGGACATCACGCTGGCCCAGGACGACCGGCACGTGATGCTGTCTACGACGAGTCGATGGAGCGAGTGTCGGCGGGCGATCCGGTCGCGGTCGAGGCGATCTCGGCGGCCGAGGACCGGATCTGGTCGGATGTGGACGAGTGGGAGTTCGGCCCGGACGCGCTGCGGGATCCGTGGCTGTATGCCGATGAGGAAGTCGAGTCCGAGGAGGCGCCATGTCCGCTCATTCTGGTCCTTCTAGCGGAGCCCAGCCATCCGCCGCTGACCGCTATGCCACCAGCATGATTGGTCATAAGGTCGCTACCGAACAGCAGCGGCTGCGCCTGCTGGAACACATGCTTGATCCCGACACCATCCGCATCCTGCAACGGTGTGGCATCCAGCCGTCGTGGCGCTGTCTGGAGCTGGGCGCCGGTGCCGGGTCGATCGCCCTCTGGCTGGCCGCACGCTGCCCAAACGGACAGGTGGTGGCCACCGATATCGGTACCTCATTTCTGACCGATCTTTCCGCGCCGAACCTAAAGGTCGTGCGGCACGACGTGGTGAGTGAAGACTTCCCCTGCGGCTCGTTTGATCTGATTCATGCCCGATGGCTGCTGGTGAACCTGCCCGAGCGGGAAAAGGTGCTCACCAAGATAGTGACCTGGCTTGCTCCGGACGGCTGGCTGGTCACCGAGGAGTTGGACCATTTCCCAGTGGATTCCTCACCATGCCCGGCGCTGCGGCGGTTCATTGGTGCCGTCGAGCAGCTGCTCGCCGACTCGCACGGCGCGGATTTCCGCTGGGCCCGGCGGCGACTGCCAGCTGCATTGGCTGAAGTGGGCATAAGAGAGCTGGAAATGGCGGTGTCGGTAAAACAAGTCGGTGATGGCGGTCCTGCTGAGGTGTATTACCGGATGTTGATGGCTCAGCTGCGCGGCGAGTTGGTCAACCATGGATTGCTGTCCGAGGTTGAATACACCACCGCCATCACGCTGCTTGATGACCCAACAGTCATCGACGCGCTTTTCGCGAACATCGCCGTCTGGGGTCGACGCTCACCGTCATGACGCTGCTCTGCTCGCGGCGCGTTGAAGTATCAGGCACAGAGCTGTACTGCTCGCCGTGGCAACAAGCTGGTGGTGAGCTCGGTCCGCACTCCACGACGACGTCCTAACGACAATTATTGGATCACAAATACGCGCTCTACTAAGAGAAATACCTCTACTAAGAGGATGCTTCGCCGCCCTATGCGGGGTCAACCCCTGGAAGCCTCCTCCGGCAAAACCAGCCGACTACGCGGCGACGCCCGCACCCGCGACTACCTCACCCGGCGCATCACCGAAGGCAAAACCCGCCGCGAAGCCATCCGCTGCCTCAAGCGATACATAGCCCGCGAGATCTACCCGATCATCACCACCCCACCCGAACCCGAGCCGTCAGCGGCTTGACATCCATAGCGCCTCTGTATGTCAAGTGTCCGTCGACGAGTCTTGTTGATCTTTGGTGATGCGTCGGTAGACCGCGTCGCTCAGACGGCGTTTCAGCGCGCGTCGCGCTTCGGCGGGAGTCTTCATCTCGACGAGTTTCTGCTGGTAGTAGTGCTTGCCGGGACTAGAGGTAC
>DASQVU010000235.1:0-4570 GCA_035640615.1 Pseudonocardiaceae bacterium | reverse complement strand
TTATCGGATCGGTGCAGAGACAGGATTCCGTCAGCCGGTCCGGTTTGAGACCACTTGCCCGAGGTCATGGTCCAGGTGCGCCCATCGAATGTCAGCCGGTCAATACCGAATCGGGACGCGTGAGCGACCAGCCAGCTACTGATTGACCAGCCACGGGCCGCGGAGTGTGCTCCGCTGAGCACAGCGGTGCCCAGCTCGGCGTTCGCGGTGGCGACCAGGTTGTCGCTTGGCGCATTGAACGCCAGGCCGTGACAGGTGAGCGCCGCGGGCGACTCACCGGTGAGAGCGGCAGCATCGGCGCGGGGGCCCGCGGTTCCCACTGCGCAAACGGCGCCGCGGAGTGCTGGACGAGTTGGGCGGCGTCGGCGACAGTCAGCTGATCCCACCCGCGTTGTCCGAAGCCTCTGGTAAAGCGGTGGCCGCATAGATCGGGTCGAGGATCTGCTCGCGGGTGCCCCATCCTTGACTGGGGCGCTGCTGGAACAGTCCGGCTCAGTCCCGGTCACCGTCGGGCAGGTTGTACAGGTTGGACTCTTGCAGGGCTGCCGCCAGCGCGACGGTGACGGCGTGGTCAGGCATACCCATCCGGATACCCACCGCCGCGATGGTCGCTGCGTTGTGGGCCTGCTCTCCCGACAAAGTGAAGATCACCGAGCGTCAGGCTCCGCGTCTAGGCTTGCCGTGAGGGTGCAGTCCGGTCTTTGGCCGAGATTGCGGAGGAAAGGCCACGCGGTCACCGACCGCAGCGACTAACACCACGATCACCGCCAGAGCGACCAGGTTCCTGCGTCGATCCCACACGGCGATCTCATCCTTTGGGTCACAAGCGAGAGCAGATACGTTCCGGTCCTGGACCGGCGTTTGCAATTATCTGCGCCGGTCGCTGCGCCTACTGGGCACGCCTTCGCGGTTGCCGACCGTGACACCAACGCGTTCAACACCGACCTGCTTGTCTACAAGAGCAACCCGAGTCCCGACTCGGGTATCGATGACGTCCGTGGCGCATGGCGGGCTGGTTGATGTGCGGGGATTCGCAGGGTGAAGGTCGATCCGACACCCGGTTTGCTCCATAGCAGGATGTCACCGCCGTGGTTGGTCGCGACGCGCTTGACGATCGCCAGTCCCAGCCCGGTGCCTCCGGTGGAGCGGCTCAGTGCCTGATCAACGCGGAAGAATCGTTCGAATATGCGCTGCTGGTATTCGGGTTCGATGCCCCTCCCGTGGTCCGTCACGATGATTTCCACGAGATCGTTCGCCAGTTGTGCGCTGACCGACACTGGGCTACCGGGTGCCGAGTAGGACACTGCATTGTGGATCAGGTTGGACAGGGCGGTCACCAGCAGCGCCGCGTCACCGATGAGGAATAATCCAGGAGGTGAATCCACGGTGATCTGGATGTGGGCGGCTTCGATGGCCAGCTTGCAGCGTGCCAGCGCCTGATCGACCACGTCCTTGACGTCGACGGTGGACAGCTCGGGGAGTCGCTCGGCGCTCTGGAGCCGCGATAGTGCGATCAATTCGCTGACCAGGGTGCCCAGTCGGGTGGCCTCGTGGAGGATCTTTGTGCCGAACCGGCGCACCTGGTGCGGGTCGTCCGCGGCGTCGAGTATCGCCTCGGCCAGCAGCGCCACTGCCCCGACCGGGGTCTTCAACTCGTGGCTGACATCAGCCAGAAAGTCATGCCGAATCTGCTCAATTCGGGTTACGTCTGCTGCCTGGCGCTCGGGCTGGTCGTGGTCTAACCAGCGAAGCAGCTCCATGCCGACGGCGGGATCGGGGGTTCTCACCTGATTCACCTTGTGGACTGGGACGATGGCGTCGTGCTTGACCTCGGCAGCGGTCGTGTCCGTCGAGGACGCCGGTAGTTGTCCAGGTTCGCTGCGCCGACCGAGCAAGGCTCTCGTTCCGAGCCTGAGGACGATCATCACGTCGACTGCGGTGAGCGCAAGTACGAATGCCATGGCACCTGATAGTAGGCACCCGATTGGGTGTAACCCGTCGTTCTTTCGAACCGAAAACTACAAAACACCGTTCTATCCGACCATTTCGTCCCTCGTTCACCGCAGGTTCACCCATTTCGCTGCGGTGAGCTGTCGCCCTGCTGACTACGCACCGTTCGTGACGCAACGGGGACAGTGCGCTCGGCCTCTGCGCAAGGTCGGGACTTACGCCCGTACTGGCGATGCCTCCGCTTAACGAGGTGTGAAGACCAGTCAAGCGTGGCCCGAACCGTTTACGGCGATCCCACTCGGGCGCCGGCGGGCAGCAGGAGACGCTCTGGTTTCAGTCGGCGAGCAACCGTCCCGGGCACCGCGGATTCACTGCTACCGGTCATCCGACCAGCGGCATCCACGGTCACGTCGCCGCCTACGCGCATCCCGATGAGAGGAAAGTCCGTGACGTGCCGATGAGGTGGAGACACCGTGCGGAGAGGAGTGTTCGCGGAGCCCAGCCTGAGTGCTGGGTGATGCAGCTGTCTACCGGTGCGCCGCCGCAGTCCCTAGTTGTTGGCACTGTGGTGCTCTACTAAATGCGGGTGTCAGCTCTTTGTTACTGATCAGTCCCTGCGCCGAGGCGCCGAGATCGGGGCCAGCGAGCTGTTCGGCTTGTTTCTGGGCGAAGCTTGGGTCATTCGCGTTCAGCGCGGTTAGCTGCGCGCGCCTGTCGGCCAGCGTTTTGGCGACGGTGGTGAAGAAGCTCACTGCGTTGTCTTGAGCCTGTTTTCCGTTGGTGATCCCCGGCGGGCCAAGCTGGGTGAGTTTTTGGGCGGCTTGGGTAAATGCCTGTTGGCTGGTATCAGCGAGCGTGAGCAAGGCGTCCTTTTGGCCTTGCGGAGTCGACGGCGGCTTGGCCGCTGCGGCCTCTGCGGCGACTACCTTACTGAGACCAGCGCAGAACACGTCCATCCAAGCCACTGGGTCAGCACCCCGCGGGGCAGCTGACTGTGGCGTGACATCAGCGGAACCGCATCCGCTTAGCGCTAAGCAGAGCCCCATTAGGGCAGCCACGACGCCGACACGACGACGTGATGAGTGCATGACTTCTCCTTAGCGGGGTCCGGGCTTATGCATACCGCGGTCAGGAAGCGACGCTGCACGTGGAAGGTGAATAGGGGCAATCCATTGGGCGAAGAAGAGACTTCAGCGACGCCCCAAGCGGTAGCATCGCCTGGTGTCGGTGGAATGCCACGCCGGCCGCGCGTCTACCGCGGTCTCCCAGAGGAACCTAGCCGGGCGAGGTGGAGCGCAATCAGTGCTGATGCGCGTCCTGACGCAAATCACCGTGACCACCGTGACCGACGCGAGGTTTGCCGGCCATTTCGGCAGTCCCGGCGGAGATGCGGTAACGCGGTACGCAGAATGCGAGATATCTGTGAACCGGCACTACGTGCGACCTGACGCAGGGCTTTAAAGGATCGCTTGTCGTCCTCCGTTGTCTTTGCGGTGGCGCAGCACAAGCGATGTGGGCTTGCATGGATTAACGTGGCGACGCTGTCACGGCCGTGGCGCCATGGATGGTCAGCATTGCGTAGCCGCTGTGTCCAGGCATTCCGTTGTGCGACCCGCCGGGTTGGCCGCCGCCTGCACCACCGGCACCGCCGGATCCGTGCGCAGCTGTCCCCCCATCACCGGGCAGTCCTCCGGTGTCCCGGCTGCCCGGCTGCCCGTCGGCACCAGGGGGACTGCCTGGTCCGCCCTTGCCGCCGCCTGCTCCGACTGCTCCGCCTTGGCCCCCGTTTCCCCCGCTGCCACCGGCGGCGGTGAGCATCAGACCGTCGCCGGTGAGGGTGGTGGCTGCTCCGTCGTGCCCCTTGGCGCCCGGCATCGCGGGCCCGCCACCACCTACGCCTCCACTGCCTCCGGCGCCGACGACAACGGTGAGCGTGACGGGGCCGGCGCCAGCGGGTAGCGATCGCCCGGTGGCGGAGATCGTGGTGCCTGCGCCCCCACCTCCGCCTCCACCTCCGCCGGTGCTGCTGGGTCCGACGCCCGAGCCGGCACCACCCGGTCCGGGTCCTCGGCCTCCCCCGCCACCGGCACCGGCAAGGGTGTAATCGATGGTGGTGTCTGCGTTGGGGGTGGTGAATGTGATGGTCACGGTGTAGGTGCCGGGGGCGGTGAATTCCAGGGAGGTGCATCCGGTTGCCGTTGCGCCCACCGAGGTGCGCGCGGGCTGGTTGCTACTCCGCGGAGCGCAGGTGGTGGTCAAGGGGGGTTTAACAGGAGCAGCACTGCATCCAGCGGTAATAGCAAGGACAATTCCTGCCACCAGCGTGCCGGCGGGTGGGCGTCTCACGCGCTGACCTTCGCCGCCGCGCAGACGGTCAGGGAGGCGTAGCCGTCGGCGCCTGCCGCGCCGTCCATGGCTCCACCCGCCACGGCACCACCGGTGCCACCAGCGCCCCCGGACCCGTGGGCTCCGCTGCCCCCGGCGCCGCCGACGCCACCATGTCCGGGGCTGCCGGGCGCGCCGGGGTGGCCAGCGGCGCCGGTGGTGCCGCTGGGTGATGCGGTCCCGCCGGCCCCGCCGGCGCCGCCGCCGGCTCCGGCCTTTCCGCCTTGGCCGCTCG
>DASQVU010000234.1:0-2626 GCA_035640615.1 Pseudonocardiaceae bacterium | reverse complement strand
CGCCGTGGGCGCTGAACGCAATCGCCGCCGGGTCATGGTGACGGGGGAAGGACCCGTGCTGGTGCATGCCCAATCGAGGTCATCTTGCCGGATGGTCGGGACGGTGAATTCTGATCGGGCGGTCAGTGCCTTGTGTACCTGCCGACGCAGCCGCTGCTATC
Organism: Pseudonocardiaceae bacterium; assembly: GCA_035640615.1. Lineage (GTDB taxonomy): Bacteria > Actinomycetota > Actinomycetes > Mycobacteriales > Pseudonocardiaceae. Next base: position 2,465 of record DASQVU010000234.1, on the reverse strand, counting down.
CGTTTTCCGATACCAGCCACCGGCGGTGGGTCCGGCAGGACCGGGGATGGTGAGCACCACCGCAGTTCACCCGAGGACGGCGCCGAGGCTGCCGGCGCCGCGTGGACCGCTGTCGGCGGCGGTGCTGGACACGCTGCGCGGTGACCCAACACCTCCTGCGGGACAGGTCGGATCGGCATTGCTCGACGAGCAGGTCGACCCTTATGACGAGGATTTGCAGCTGGCCTTGTATTGCTGCTATGAGCTGCACTACCGGGGCTTCGCCGGGGTCGCTGACGATTGGGAATGGGACCCAGGGCTGCTCGGATTACGCCGACAGCTGGAAAAAATCTTCCTGACCGCGCTGCGGTCGGATGTCCCCGGCGGCAGCAATGTCACCGCCGAGGTTGACGCACTGCTGGTCGAAGTGGTCGACGCCGAGGGGATCTCGCACTATTTGCGCCGCGCCGGAAAGCGGTGGCAGCTGCGCGAATACTGGTGCACCGCTCGCTGTATCACCTCAAAGAGGCCGATCCGCAGGCCTGGGTGATCCCCCGTTGGACGGGCCGGCCAAGGCGGCGCTGGTCACCGTCGAACACGACGAGTACGGCTCAGGCCACCCGCAACGCATGCATGCTCAGCTGTTCGCCTCCATGATGACCGAGCTCGGGTTGTGCGCCGAATACGGCGTCTACCTCGATGCCGCGCCGGCCCCGACGTTGGCCGAAGTGAACTCATGTCGCTGTGGGTTACACCGCCAGCTACGCGGCGCGCTTATCGGCCAATTCGCCACCGTGGAGCTCAGCTCCTCCCCAGGCTCGCACCGGCTCGTCGGGGCCATGCGCCGACTCGGGGACAGTCCTGCGGCGATCGAGTTCTACGCCGAACACATCGAAGCCGACGCAGTCCACGAGCAGCTGGTCCGCCACGGCGTGATCGCACCCCTGCTGGCGGCTAAACCCCAGCTTGCCGCTGATATGGTCTTCGGCATCCAAGCCAGCATCCTGCTCGCCGATCAGCTGTCTCACCTGCTGCTGCTGCGGGCATGGACCCGTAACCGCTCCACACTGCGCCACCCGCTGCCCGACGCCCCCGCTAGCACCCCAGCCCAGCGAGCATGATCCCGCACCGGTGGCAGTCCCAAATCAAAGGTTCGTCGTTTCCTTGTTCCTCCCGCTGTGACCAGCTGGGCAGGGTCCTTGCCGTGATACTGCGCTGAAGGGTATCGAGATGGTTGAGCAGATGATGGCCAAACGGGTCGTGGCGGTGCAGCAGGCCCTGCATTCCTTCGTCGAGAGCGTGCTGCATCCCTCGGTCCACAATCAGCAGTCGCAGATCGCCGACTTCAGAACTGGCGATCCGCATGAATTGCCCCCTGCTGGTTTCCTGGAGGCGCTGCAGCGATACAGCGTTCCCACCGCCAGCGACTGGTTTGCCTATTGTTTCGCCCACGAACCCGCGCGCAAGGCGGTGGCCGCCTCACTCAGCGCCGAGCTGGGCGCAGACTTCGCGCCTGAAGACATCTTCCTGACCCGCGGTGCTGCCGGGGCCCTCGCCCTAGCCCTCAACACCGTGATCGACCCCGGCGACGAAGTGGTCTTTATCAGCCCGCCATGGTTTTTCTACGAGGCGATGATCCTGGCCAGCGGCGCCACACCCGTCCGGGTCCAGCTCCAACCACCAGCCTTCGAGTTCGAGATTGAGGCCATCGTCGCGGCGCTGGGGCCACGCACCCGAGCCGTCCTGATCAACAGCCCGCACAACCCCACCGGGCGCATCTACCCGGAAGCTGTCTTACAGCGCTTGGCCGACGCGCTGGCCACCGCAGCACAACGTCATGGCCGACCCATCTGGATCATTTCCGATGAGGCCTACAGCCGCATCCTGTTCGACGAACACAGCTTTGTCAGCCCCGCCGTCTTCCACCCCTACTCACTGCTGGCCCGCACCTATAGCAAAAGCACGCTGACCCCAGGACAACGGCTCGGTTATCTCGCTCTCGCGCCCGGCGTAACGCACGCTGAGGCTATGCGCCAAGGTCTGTTTCACATCCTGCTGTCTCTTGGACTGGCGGTACCGGATGCGGTCATGCAATACGCTCTGCCCGACATCGACGGCCTGCATCGACATCGCCGCACTGCAACGTCGCCGTGACCGCATGGTGACGGCATTGCGCGACCAGGGCTATCAGCTGCACCGCCCCCAGGCAACCTTTTATCTTCTACCCCAGACACCCATCGCCGATGACCGCGCCTTTTGCGCCCTGCTCGCTGAACAAGGCGTCGCCGTGCTGCCCGGCCACGTCATCGACTTACCAGGCTATTTCCGTCTCTGCCTGACCGCCACCGACGAAGCAATCGAACGATCCCTGCCCATCTTCGCTCACGCTATCCAGCACGCAAACTCCCACTTGCATAGCTGACACCAATGCATCCCGACACCCGATTGCTTCCGCATCCACCATTAGGAACTGCTTGGTAGCTGCG
>DASQVU010000233.1:0-8962 GCA_035640615.1 Pseudonocardiaceae bacterium | reverse complement strand
CTTTCCCCGCCAGCGCCGCGATCGCCGGCTGTGCCTGGCAGATTTCTACCGGCCACGGCCCGCCGCGTTGGCCGCCGGCGAGGTGGACGTGCTGCCATTGCAGCTGGTCACGATGGGCCAGCCGATCGCCGACTATGCCGCTGAGCTGTTCGCCAAGGATGCGTACCGGGATTACCTCGAGGTGCACGGCTTGGGCGTGCAGCTGACCGAAGCGTTGGCGGAGTACTGGCACCAGCGGATCCGGCAGCAGTTGCGGTTTTCCTCCGGGGCAGCGATCGCCGACGAAGACCCTGCTGACGTAGAGGAGTTCTTCAAGGTCCGGTACCGGGGCGCCCGGTACTCGCTGGGCTATGGTGCATGCCCGGAGTTGGAGGATCGCGCGAAGATCGTCGTGCTGCTGCGGCCGGATCGGATTGGTGTGACGCTGTCGGAGGAGTTCCAGCTGCACCCGGAGCAGTCCACCGACGCCATCGTCGCGCACCACCCAGAAGCGAAGTACTTCAATGCCTGAGGGGCCGGCACTGCCGATGAAGACGTTCGACGAGCTGTTCGCCGAGCTCAGTGAGCGGGCGCGGGACCGGCCGGAGGGCTCGGGCACCGTTGCGGCGCTCGACGCCGGGGTGCATGCGCAGGGCAAGAAGGTGCTCGAGGAGGCTGGCGAGGTATGGATCGCCGCCGAGCATGAGTCCGACGAACGATTGGCGGAGGAGATCTCCCAGCTGCTCTACCGGGTGCAGGTGCTCATGCTCGGCCGGGGTATCAGCACCGCCGATGTCTACCGCTACCTGTGAGGTGGCAGTGAACGGGGAGTTCCGGATGCTTCGGGTTGCCTTACCCAGCAAGGGCACCCTGGCGGCACCCGCTTCGGAGATGCTGGCTGAAGCGGGCTACCGGCAACGGCACGACGCCAAGGACTTGACCGTCATCGACACCGCCAACGAGGTGGAGTTCTTCTTCCTGCGGCCCCGGGACATCTCCGTCTATGTGGGTTCGGGGGAGCTCGACCTGGGGATCACCGGCCGAGACCTGGTGCTGGACTCGGAGGCGCCGGTCACCGAACGGCTCGCGCTCGGGTTCGGCGGATCCTCCTTCCGTTACGCGGCCCCGGCGGGTCGCGAGTGGAAGGTTGGTGACCTGGACGGGCTGCGGGTAGCCACGGCGTACCCGCGGTTGGTGGCCGCAGACCTCGCCCGGCATGGGGTTCAGGTCACCTTGATCCGGCTCGATGGTGCAGTGGAGATCTCCGTGCAGCTGGGTGTCGCCGATGCCATCGCTGACGTCGTGGGGTCTGGGCGCACGCTGCGCCAGCACGGCCTGGTGGCTTTCGGTGATCCGATCTGCACCTCGGAGGCGGTGCTGGTGGAGGGCCGCGACGCGGCGCCATCGCGGGAACGGGCTCAGCTGACCGCGCGGCTACAAGGTGTCGTATTCGCCCAGCAGTACCTGATCGTCGACTATGACTGCCCGCGCAGCGTGCTCGATGCGGCCATTGCCATCACACCGGGGCTGGAGTCGCCGACATTGTCCCCGCTGGCTGATCCCGACTGGGTGGCTGTGCGAGCGATGGTCCCGCGCAAGGACGCGAACCGGATCATGGACGAACTCTCCGCGTGCGGCGCCAAGGCCATCTTGGCCAGCGACATCCGCTCCTGCCGGTTCTGAGCCACCCGCGCCTCATCTGGTCATTCCGACATGGAGACACATCAGGGTTCTGGCGCCCGGTTTCAGCCCGATATGTCTCCATGACGGGGATGGTCATCCTCCTCGGTGGCGGCGGAGGGATCTGGCCAGCCTGGGTAGGGGGGTGGGCTGCCGCCGAACGCGGGACAGCATGGCTTGTGGTCGCACCAATCGCACATCCGGCTGGGGCTGGGGCGGAAGTCACCGCTGCGCGCGGCGCGCCGGATAGCCGACCAGATTGCGGCGAGCGTGCGCGCAAAGCGGATCAGTTCTGCTTCGTCCGGGGTGTAGCTCAGGGCCTGCCGATCAGCCAAATACAGCAGCCGTAACTGGCGCGGTACCACCCCGCGGATCCGTAGCAGTACCAGCGCGTAGAACTTCATCTGGAACAAAGCCTTCGCCTCGAAGACGTCCCGCGGTGCGGCGCCAGTCTTGTAGTCCACCACCCGGATGTCCCCGCTGGCGGCTACATCGAGCCGGTCGATGTAGCCGCGCAGCAGCAGTGATTCCCCGCGCTCGAGATCGCTGGCCAGTTCCGCCTCCACCAGCAGTTCGCAGGCCTCCGGCTCAACAGCTCGCGGGTCTTCCAACGCGAAGTAACCGTCGACAAGCCGGCGCGCCGATTCGAGCCATTCCACGTGCTCCGGATCCTCCGGACCAGCGAACAGCTCAGCCAGCTCCGGGTTGTCAGCCAGCACGTCGCGCCAGGCTGGATCAACGAGCTCGCGCCCGGCTGCGGGATCGCGCTGGTCGGCGGGCAGCGCGAAAAGCCGCTCCAATACGGCGTGCACCACGGTGCCACGCACCTGAGACCTGCTCGGTGTCTCGGGCAGCCGGTCGACTACCCGGAACCGGTATAGCAGCGGGCACTGCTTGAAGTCGGCCGCCCGCGACGGTGACAGGGCCGGGCGCCTGCGGGAAATGGTGCTGGTGGCGGGCTGCCGGCCGGCCAGGATGTCCGTCATGCCCCGCAGAGTAGGGCAGCCCACCGACAGCGCTGCGCGGCCTGCGGTCTGCCACCATGACCAGCTGTGACTCGAGCCAGCGGACCGTTCCGACCCGGCGATCGGGTGCAGATCACCGACCCCAAGGGACGCCGGCACACGGTCGTTCTCGAACCCGGAGCACTGTTCCACACCCACCGCGGTGCGCTGGCTCATGACGACCTCATCGGGCTGCCCGAGGGCAGTGTCATCACCTCCACCACGGGTACGCAGTACCTCGCGTTGCGGCCGCTGTTGGCCGACTACGTGCTGTCCATGCCCCGCGGCGCGCAGGTGATCTACCCCAAGGACGCGGCCCAGATCTTGATGTTCGGAGACATCTTCCCTGGAGCTCGGGTCCTCGAAGCGGGTGCCGGATCGGGCGCGCTGACCTGCTCGCTGCTCCAGGCGGTCGCCGACCACGGCAGCGTCACCTCCTACGAGGTCCGGGCGGACCATGCCGAGCAGGCTGCGGCCAACGTGGCGCGATTTTTCGGCCGTACCGTGCCCAACTGGCAGCTGCGAGTGGCCGACCTGGATACCCACCCCGCTGCAGAGCACGCCGATCGTGTGGTGCTTGACATGCTTCATCCGTGGGCGGCGCTGCCGGCCGTGTCGGCCGCGCTGGTCCCCGGTGGGGTCCTCACCGTCTATGTGGCCACCACCACCCAGCTATCCCGCAGCGCCGAGGCGGTACGGGAGGCCGGCTGCTACACAGAGCCACAGGCCTGGGAAACGCTGCAACGGCCGTGGCATACCGTCGGCCTCGCGGTTCGTCCTGAGCACCGGATGGTCGGGCACACCGCGTTTCTACTTACCGCACGGCGGTTGGCGCACGGCGTCGTTCCACCCACACCGCAACGGCGGCCCAGCCGTTCCAACCGGCGTCTGTAGCCCCGCCGTCCGCGTTGCTGAGGTATTTGATCTGCGGTTTACTCACGGTTTCCGCCTGCGGTCCCGTACCGTTGAGGTCTGGCAGAACCATGCGGGAGGAGGTGCCTCGTGCCGCACGAATATCCCGGCGACCGAGCTGCTGAGGGTCGCGTCGATCCTGCGCTTGCCGCCCAGATCAGGGTCCTAGAGGACGAGGTGACGCTGCTGCGGCGCCGCTTGACTGAATCTCCCCGGCACGTCCGCTTGCTTGAAGAGCGCCTGGCTGAGGCATCTGCCTCGGTAGCCCAGCTCACCGAGCGCAACGCCAAGCTCGTTGAGACTCTCCGGGAGGCTCGCAGCCAGCTGCTCGCGTTGCGGGAAGAAGTCGATCGCCTGGCCCAGCCTCCCAGCGGCTACGGCGTGTACCTTGACTGCTTTGACGACGGCTCGGTGGATGTGTTCACCTCTGGTCGGCGGATGCGGGTGGCGGTATCGCCCGCGGTGGAGATCTCTCAACTGCGGCGGGGCCAGAGCGTCCGGCTCAATGAGGCGCTGACCGTTGTGGAGGCCGGCACCTTCGAGTCCACCGGCGAGGTCTGCATGTTGCGTGAGGTGATGTCCTGTGGTCACCGCGCGCTGGTCGTGGGACACGCCGACGAGGAGCGGGTGGTATGGCTGGCCGACCCCCTGCTGCCCGGACCGGACAACCCCGACATGGTTCCGCTCAAGCCAGGTGACTCTCTAGTGGTCGATACCAAGGCCGCTTACGCCTACGAGCGGGTCCCCAAGGCGGAGGTCGAAGACCTCGTCTTGGAGGAGGTGCCCGACGTCGGCTACGAGGACATCGGCGGTCTCGCCAACCAGATCGAGCAGATCCGCGACGCGGTGGAGCTGCCGTTCCTGCATGCCGACCTGTTCCGCACCTACGAGCTACGCCCGCCCAAGGGTGTGCTGCTCTACGGCCCTCCCGGGTGCGGCAAGACGCTGATCGCTAAGGCAGTAGCCAACTCGCTGGCCAAAAAGGTGGCTCAAGTCCGCGGCGATAGCGAAGCCAAGAGTTACTTCCTCAACATCAAGGGACCAGAGCTGCTCAACAAGTACGTCGGGGAAACCGAGCGGCACATCCGGATGATCTTCCAGCGGGCCCGGGAGAAGGCATCCGAAGGCACCCCGGTCATCGTGTTCTTCGACGAGATGGACTCCATCTTCCGCACCCGTGGGTCGGGGGTGTCCTCCGACGTCGAAACGACGATCGTGCCGCAGCTGCTCAGCGAGATCGACGGCGTCGAGGGGCTGGAGAACGTCATCGTCATCGGTGCGTCCAACCGCGAGGACATGATCGATCCCGCGATCCTGCGCCCGGGACGGCTGGACGTGAAGATCAAGATCGAGCGTCCAGACGCCGAGGCGGCCAAGGACGTCTTCTCCAAGTACCTGACACCCACCCTGCCGCTGCACGCTGATGATCTCGCCGAGTTCGGGCGGGATCGTCAGGCCTGCATTCAAGCGATGATCCAGGGCACCGTCGAACGGATGTACGCCGAAAGCGAGGAGAACCGGTTCCTCGAGGTGACCTACGCCAACGGTGATAAAGAAGTCCTCTACTTCCGGGATTTCAACTCCGGCGCGATGATCCAGAACATCGTTGACCGGGCAAAGAAGAAGGCCATCAAGTCGGTGCTGGAGACCGGTCAACCTGGGCTACGGATGACCCATCTACTCGACTCGATCGTCGACGAGTTCGCCGAGAACGAGGACCTACCCAACACCACCAACCCGGATGACTGGGCGCGGATCTCGGGGAAGAAGGGTGAACGCATCGTCTACATCCGGACCCTGGTCACCGGGAAGAACGCCGAGTCCGGCCGAGCCATCGACACGGCTACCAACACCGGCCAGTACCTGTAGCCAGCCATGCCTAACCCATGGAGCGGGCTCAACGGCGTTCGAATAACCCGCTGAGCCCGCTCCATGCAGGGTGGCGTCAGGAGGTACGGAGCACGGCTTCGATGTCTAGCGAGATCTGGACCGTGTCGCCGATCACCACGCCGCCGCCATCTAGCGGCAGCTCGGTGTCGATGCCGAAGTCCTTGCGGTTGATTCTCGTGGTAGCCGAGAAGCCAGCGCGAGTGCCGCCGTAGGGGTCAGGGCCGAAGCCGGTCAGCTCGACAGCGAGCTGCACTGGTCGGGTTATGCCGTGCAAGGTGAGCTCGCCGTCCACCACGAGGTTCTCGCCGTCCCGGCGTAGTCCGGTCGATCGGTAAGTCATGGTGGGGAACTGCTGCGCGTGCAGGAAGTCTGCCGATCGGATGTGCTCATCGCGCTGCGGATTCCCCGTGTCGAAGCTGTTGACGTCTATCTCCGCGGTCACCGAGGAGTCCAGCAGATCGTCGCCGGTGACGATGTGACCCGAGATGCGGTTGAACCGGCCCCGCACCTTGCTGACCATCATGTGCCGAACGGAGAACGAGACGTCCGAGTGCGTGGCGTCAATGTCCCAGGTACCGGCAACATACCCGGGGATCACGGTAGTAAGAGTGGTCATCCGGAACCCTTCCTCGTTGCGATGCCCGGGCGGGGGTGCGCGGGCCTATCCTCGACAACAAGTTGAAGCTTCAATCATTTCCGTGATGTGAGGTAACCCACGTGGCGGCTCGGCAGCTACCGACCGCACCCCTGAGCCGCATTAGTCGAAATAGCCCTGCCGGGCACCCGGGCCCAACCGTGGCCGAGGACGTACTCTGCGGGTATGCGCCGGATCATGGGGACTGAGGTCGAGTACGGCATCTCAGTGCCCGGAGACAGCACCGCCAACCCCGTGCTGACCTCGACCCAGGTCGTGCTGGCCTACGCCGCAGCAGCCGAGGTGCCAAGAGCCAAGCGGGCTCGGTGGGACTATGAGGTGGAGTCTCCGCTGCGGGACGCCCGAGGGTTCGACCTGGGCGTTCCTGGGCTCGCCCAGCCCGATCCGGAGCTCGACGATCTCGGCGCGGCGAATGTCATCCTCACCAACGGCGCCCGGCTCTACGTCGACCACGCGCACCCGGAGTTCTCCAGCCCGGAGGTGACCAACCCGCGCGATGCAGTGATCTGGGACAAAGCCGGCGAGCGGATCATGGAAGAGGCCGCGTTGCGCGCCCGCACCGTGCCCGACCAGCCACTGTTCCAGCTGTACAAGAACAACGTCGACGGCAAGGGCGCCTCCTACGGCAGCCACGAGAACTACCTCATGGCCCGATCCACACCGTTCACCATGGTCATCGCTGGCTTAACGCCGTTTTTCGTCTCCCGCCAGGTGATCTGCGGATCGGGTCGGGTGGGCATCGGGCCGGCTGGTGAGCATCCCGGCTTCCAGCTCTCCCAGCGGGCCGACTACATCGAGGTCGAAGTCGGCCTGGAGACCACCCTCAAGCGTGGCATCATCAACACCAGGGACGAGCCGCACGCCGACGCCGACAAGTACCGGAGGTTGCACGTCATCATCGGCGACGCCAACCTGGCCGAGTACTCCACCTACCTCAAGCTCGGTACCACGGCACTCGTGCTGGACCTGATCGAGGCCGGGGAACGCTTCGACGACTTACGGCTGGTCGATGCGGTACGCGCGGTGCACACGATCAGTCGCGACCCCTCGCTCAAGGCGACGGTGGAGGTCGCCGGTGGCCGCCACTTCACCGGCCTGGATCTGCAGCGCGCCTACCACGAGCGGGTCGCGGCGTTCATGGCCCGCCACGGGAACCCGGCAGACGGCGCCCAGAACGGGGGCGATACCTCGACCGACATCGCCGAGCACGTTCTCACCACCTGGGGCGAGGTGCTCGACGCGCTCGCGCGGGATCCGATGGAATGCGCTGACCGGTTGGACTGGCCGGCCAAGCTACAGCTGCTGGAGGGCTACCGGGCCCGCGACGGTCTGGGTTGGGGTTCACCTCGGCTGCAACTGGTCGATCTGCAGTACTCCGATGTGCGGCTACCCAAGGGGCTGTACAACCGGCTGGTGGCCCGTGGCTCGATGAAGCGGCTGGTTACCGAGGAGGAGGTGCGGGCAGCCATCACCCGGCCGCCGGAGGACACTCGCGCGTACTTCCGCGGCCGCTGCCTGGAGCGCTACGCCACGGAGGTCGCCGCGGCATCGTGGGACTCGGTGATCTTCGATTTGGGTCGCGAGTCCCTGGTCCGCATCCCTACCCTGGAACCGCTGAGAGGTACCCGCACGCATGTCGGGGCGTTGCTGGATGCCTCGAACACCGCTGCTGAGCTGGTGGAAGCGCTCACCCGCGGCTGATCACCCGACTGGCGTGGCAGCGATTGTCGGTGTTGCTGGGTAATGTTTGGCTCTAGACAACTCGGTCCGGGAGGCGAAATGTCCCAGGAGAAGGTACAACGCCAAGGCGGCGGCGGAGACGACGAAACCACTGGGGGCGCCCCGGCTGGTCAGGAACGTCGGGAGAAGCTGGGCGAGGACGTGGATGCCATTCTCGACGAGATCGACGACGTGCTCGAGGAGAACGCCGAGGACTTCGTCCGCGCCTATGTCCAGAAGGGCGGCCAGTGACCTGCCAGCGCCTCGGATCGGGCCTCATGCCCGGTACAGAGCGTTACCAGGTTGTGACAGACTGGTGCAGGGAAGTACGGCATACAAGACACTGCGACAACGGGAGCTAGGAGACGATCAAAGCCGATGGATCAGTCCTCGGTTGGGCGCTACCCGGGCGCAGCCCTGCCCGCCTCGCACTTCATGGTGGGCAGCTCGTCGTTCACCGATTTCCTCGCTGCCACGTCTCCCGAGCTGCTGCCTGGATACCGGATAGCAAACATGCCGGCCAGCGCCGAGCCAGTGGTGGGTCGGCACGGCACGACTATCGTGGCAGCCACCTTCCGCGGAGGCGTGCTCATCGCGGGTGACCGCCGCGCGACGGCCGGCAACCTGATAGCCCAACGCGATATGGACAAGGTGTTCGTCGTCGACGACTACTCGGCGATCGGCATCGCGGGCACGGCCGGTATCGCGGTGGAGATGGTTCGGTTATTCACCGTCGAAATGCAGCACTACGAGAAAATCGAAGGCGTGTCACTGACCCTCGACGGCAAGGCCAACAAGTTGGCCGGTATGGTTCGGAGCAATCTCGGAGGCGCCATGCGGGGGCTGGCGGCGGTGCCCCTGTTCGTCGGCTACGACGTCGATGCCACCGATCCGGACCGGGCTGGTCGAATCGTCTCCTACGACGTTGTCGGTGGCCGGTACGACGAGACGCTTGGATACCACTCGGTGGGTTCGGGTTCGCTGTTCGCCCGCTCATCGTTGAAGAAGCTGCACGACCCGATGATGGACATCGAAACCGCCATCCGAGTTGCCATGGAGGCCCTCTACGACGCGGCCGACGATGACACCGCGACCGGCGGTCCTGATCCTATCCGCCAGATCT
>DASQVU010000232.1:0-2537 GCA_035640615.1 Pseudonocardiaceae bacterium | reverse complement strand
TTTCCACTAGCACGAGATCGGGGTGGTAGCGCGCGGTGAGCCCGTCTATGGCGTCGAGGTTGGCGGTAATGTCGTCGCGGATGGCGGTGTGTGGGCAGCAGCCGGTGCGTACCGCGCGGATCCGCTCGTCGGGCAACACCGCGTTGGTGCGCAGGAAATCGGCGTCTTCGGTGGTGTAGATGTCGTTGGTCACCACTACCAGGGACAGCTCATCACGCAACGCCCGGCACAGCGCGGCGACCAGCGCGGTCTTGCCGCTGCCGACTGGCCCTCCGATGCCGATTCGTAATGCCCGATGCTCTTCACGATGCAAACAAGGTCACCTCCGCGCAGGCGTGCAGCTCGGCCAGCACCTCGGGCAGTGGGGTGCTGGTGCTGGGCAGCAGGCGGGGATCCTGCTGGGCCACCGCCTCGCGGGCCACACCGGCTGCGGCCTGCGCGATGGGCTCAGCCGACCGGCTCACGCGGGCCTGGATGGCAGCGACCGTGATCGGGTCCAGACCCAGCAGCCGGACCGCGGCCGCGCACGCCCCGCCGAGCAGGTGGTGCAGCGCCAGTGACGCCGCCACGTCGGCGCCATCCCCGGCGGCGGCTACCACCACGCCGAGTGCCAGCGGGTGATGCGGACGCCCCATCTCAGCCAGCCCGTCCAGGGCAGTGGACGGCCAGACCCGGCGGGCAGTGCGAAGCAACGTCAACCCCTGCGCGCAAGACGCTTCGCGGGCAGCGGTGGAAGGGGTACGGGCGCTCAGTGCTGCATGCCATTCGTGCCACGGCACCGGCGCACTCGCAGCTAGCAGGCAGCCGGCCGCCGCGACCGCAGCCACCACCGGGCCATGACCGCGCAGCCGGCCGGCCAGAAAAAGCGCCAGATCCTCCGCATCGCGTATCAAGCCACGCTCAACGGCCGCCTCCACCGTCCCGGAGTGCGCGTGCCCGCCGGTGGGCAACCGGGAATCTGCCAGCAGCAGTGACGCCAGCACGGTGATCAGAACAGGAAATAGCGTTGGGACATTGGGATTTCCTCCGCTGGGTGCGGCTCCACCACCTCACCGTCGATCCGGACCGTGAACGTCTCAGGGTCCACCTCGATGCGCGGCAGCGCGTCATTCAATGGCATATCGGATTTGCGCAGGGCCCGGGTATCGCGCACGGCCACCAGCCGGCGCCGCACCGCCAGCCGATCCGCCAGCCCGCCCTCCAGCGCGGCGGGCGCTACGAAATGGACTGAAGTGGCGGCCGCGCTCGCCGCGGCGGCTCCGAACATCGGGCGGGGCAGCACCGGCTGCGGGGTCGGGATGGACGCGTTGGAGTCACCCATCGCTGCCCAGGCGATCATGCCGCCCTTGAGCACAACGCTGGGGCGCACTCCGAAGAACGCGGGTTGCCACAGCACCAGGTCGGCAAGCTTGCCCACCTCCACCGAGCCGACCTCACCATCGAGCCCATGCGCCACCGCTGGGCAGATCGTGTACTTGGCCACGTAGCGCCGCGCCCGCAGGTTATCCGAGGTGTCAGGGTCCCCGGGCAGCGCGCCGACCCGGCACTTCATCACGTGCGCGGTCTGCCAGGTCCGCAGGATCACCTCGCCGACCCGGCCCATCGCTTGGGAATCCGAGCCGATCATTGAGATGGCCCCGAGATCGTGCAGCACGTCCTCGGCCGCGATGGTCGATGGCCGGATCCGGCTCTCCGCAAAGGCCAGGTCCTCGGGCACGGTGGGGTTGAGGTGGTGGCAGACCATGAGCATGTCGAGGTGCTCATCGACGGTGTTGCCGGTGTGCGGGCGCGTCGGGTTGGTAGAGCTGGGCAGCACGTGGGGAGCACTGGCGACGGTGATGATGTCCGGTGCATGGCCACCGCCGGCTCCCTCAGTGTGGTAGGCGTGGATGGTTCGCCCGCCGATCGCGGCCAGCGTGTCGGCCACGTAGCCCGCCTCGTTGAGGGTGTCCGTGTGGATCGCCACCTGCACACCGGTGTCATCGGCGACCCGCAGGCAGGCGTCGATCGCCGCCGGAGTCGATCCCCAGTCCTCGTGCAGCTTGAAGCCGCTGGCGCCGGCAGCGATCTGCTCGTATAGCGACGCCGCACCGACGGTGTTGCCCTTGCCCAGCAGGGCGATGTTCACCGGCAACTCGTCGAGGGATTCCAGCATCCGCGCCAGGTACCACGCCCCGGGCGTCACCGTGGTCGCCTTGGTGCCTTCCGCCGGCCCGGTACCACCGCCGACCAGCGTGGTGACCCCGGAGCCCAGCGCCTCGGGCACCTGCTGCGGGCTTATCAGGTGCACGTGGCAATCCACCGCCCCGGCGGTCAGGATCAGCCCGTTGCCGGCGATCACCTCGGTTCCCGGGCCGATCACCAGAGCCGGGTGCACACCATCCATGATGTCCGGATTTCCCGCCTTGCCCAGGCCGACGATCCGGCCGTCGCGCACCCCCACGTCGGCTTTGACCACACCCCAGTGGTCCAGTACCACTGCTCCAGTGATCACCAGATCTGGTGCGCCGTCGCCCCGGGTGACCCGGGCCTGACCC
>DASQVU010000231.1:0-12376 GCA_035640615.1 Pseudonocardiaceae bacterium | reverse complement strand
AGCTGCTGGCCCGGATCACCCCGACCGCAGACGTCGCCGATCTCAAGGGCTGCGACCTGGTGATCGAGGCGGTATTCGAGGACCCGACGCTGAAGAAGAAGGTCTTCGGCGAGATCCTCGACGTGGTCGAGCCCGACGCGCTGCTGTGCTCAAACACCTCCACCCTGCCCATCACCCACCTCGCCACCGGAGTAGACCGCCCGGCGGACTTCGTCGGCCTGCACTTCTTCTCCCCGGTGGACAGGATGCCGCTGGTGGAGATCGTCCGCGGGGAGCAGACGTCGGACGCCGCGCTGGCCGCCGCGATCGACGTCGTGCAGCAGATCCGTAAGACCCCGATCGTGGTCAACGACAGCCGCGGCTTTTTCACCAGCCGGGTGATCGGCACCTTTATCAATGAGGGCATCGCCATGCTCGCCGAGGGCGCCGCCCCGGCGTCCATCGAGCAGGCCAGCCTGCAGGCCGGCTACCCGTCCCCGGTGTTGCAGCTGGTCGACGAGCTATCCCTGACGCTGACCCGGATGATCCGGGAGCAGACCCGGCGCGGTGTCGAGGAGGCGGGCGGCACCTGGACTCCGCACCCGGCTGACGCGATCGTGGACCGGATGGTGCTGGAGTACCAGCGTCCGGGACGGGCCAAGGGCGCCGGGTTCTACGACTACGAGGCCAGCCGGCGCACCCAGCTGTGGCCTGGACTGGCCGAGCACTTCGGCCCGTTCCGCCCGGATGCGATCCCCTTCGAGGACATGAAGGAGCGGCTGCTGTTCATCGAAGCCCTGGAGGCGGTGAAATGCGTCGACGAGGGCGTCATCACCTCGGTGCCCGACGCCAACATCGGCTCCATCATGGGCATCGGGTTTCCGCCGTGGACGGGTGGCGTGTTGCAGTACATCAACGGCTACCCCGGCGGCCTGGCCGGCTTCGTGGTCCGAGCTCAGGAGCTGGCCGAGCGCTACGGGGAGCGATTCACCGTGCCTGCCTCCTTAATCGCTAGAGCCGCCGGGGAGGCGCCGTTAGACTGACGCGCCCCGCGAAAGGGTGTCAGATGGCTCAGCTCCCTCCGGAATACCTGGATTCCCACACTCCCGCAGACGTCGTTGTCACCGACACGCTGCGCTCGCCTATTGATGACCCGACGCTGGGTGAGCCGCTGGGCCCGCCGTCGCCGGATGCCCCGGTTGTGCCGGCGTCTCCGGATCATCCCCTGGTGACTGTGGGAGATTCGCTGACCCACGGCCTGGTCAGCGGCGCCGTCTTCCACACGGAGCTGTCCTGGCCTGCGCTGGTCGCTGCCGGCCTCGGCGTGCAGCAGCAGTTCAGATTCCCCAGCTACGGTGGTCCGTTGGGCGGGTTGCCGCTCAACTTGGAAGGGTTGCTACGCCGGCTCCAGGACAAGTTCGGTACCGACCTCAATGTCTTGGAAAAGCTTGAGCTGCCGGTGATCCTGCAACGCCTGTGCGACGAGAACGAGGACTACTGGGAGCGCGGCGATGGCCGCAAGCCTCCCCGGGTGGATGTCCGCTACGAGAATCTCGGTATCTACGGCTGGGATGTGCGCGACGGGATTTCCTATACCGACGCGCGTGCCGCACAGCTGGCTGCGCAGACCCCCCACGACGATTTTCGGGGTGCCCGGCCCGAACACGACAACGACATCGCCGCAAACAGCGTGCTCGCCCCGTTCGGTATTGCCGCCACCCAGGTCAGCGCCGCCGCCTGGCATGGCAACAACGGCGGCATCGGCACCCTGGTCGTCGCTCTGGGTGCCAACAACGCGCTGGGTTCCGTCGTGGACAAGCAGCCCCGATGGTCGGACACTGGGTTCGACGACCTTGACCGCAAAGGTGCCTACAACGTGTGGCGGCCGGTCCACTTCGCCGTCGAGTACGGCGAACTGGTCAAAGCGCTACGACCGATTCCCGCACAGCGAGTCGTGCTGGCGACCGTGCCACACGTCACGATCGCCCCGGTCGCCAAAGGTGTGAACCCGGACAACCCAGGGCAGAAATGGCGGGAAGGCTCCCGTTACTTCCCGTACTACATCGACCCGTGGATCGACGAGCGCGACTTCAACCCGAACAAACATCGCCACCTCACGCACCAGCAGGCGCGGGCGATCGATTCGGCTATTGACCAGTTCAACGACACCATCACCGACGCCGTCCGCCACGCCCGCCGGGAGGGCCGCGACTGGCGAGTGCTGGACCTGTGTGGCGTACTCGACGGGCTCGGCTTCCGCCGCTTCGTCAACGACCCCGAGGCCGCCGCCCGCAACGACTGGCAGCGGTTCGACCTTCCCGGCCCTATCGCTGACCTCGACACCCGGTTCTTTCTTTCCGATAAGAACGGACGCCGCCAAGGTGGCTTGTTCGGGCTGGACGGCGTGCACCCGACGACGAGCGGATACGGCGTTATCGCACAAGCTGCCCTGGACGTCATCAATGGTGCTGGCGTGGCCACAACACCGATCGACTTCGCCGCCCTACGCCGCAAGGACACCCTAAATGCGCAACCTCCAGCGCTGCTGACAGCGGTGCTCGGGCTGATCGCACCCTTCCTCACGATCTTTCTGTCACGCCTCCGTTGAACCCAAGGTACGTGAATTGCATGGACCCGAGGTTGCCTCGGCATATCTCTCAATAGCGCATTCATTAAGTGGGCGCTGGGTGATCGCGATAAGGTGACATCGCCGGTGGCGGGGCGGTGAGCCCATTCGGTATGCCGGTCGTCGTTACCGAGGCAGTTACCAGCGGGAAAATCGTGCACCGGCATCGGCGTGCCATACCCGTGGCTGTTGCGGTCCAGCGGATAGCGTGGCGGCGTGGACGCCAGCGCGGTGCCCGGCACGGCCAGCCGTGATGCGGCGGCTGCGGTCCCTTACCCGTTGCGGGTGGCGGCTGCGCTGTCGTGGCGCCTGCTGGCGGTCTCCGGCATGGTCATCGTGCTGGGCTACGTGGTGATCGCGCTGCGGGTGGTGGTGATCCCGGTAGCGGTGGCGTTGCTACTCACCGGCCTGCTGGGCCCGGTGGTGGACTGGTTGACCGAGCGCCGGGTGCCACGCGGGTTGGCCACGCTGGTGGTTCTGGTCGGCGGCCTGGTGGTGATCGGTGCACTGCTCGTCTTCGTGATCCACGCCTTCGTCAGCGGGTTGCCCGATCTGCAGGACCAGGTCGTGAACAGCGTTGACACCATCCGGAGGTGGTTGGCACATCCTCCGTTCGGCCTGCCGTCGGTGGACCTGAAGAATCCGGTGGCCTCGCTGCAGCAATGGTTGGCGGCCAACCGCGCTGCGATCACTTCTGGGGCGCTATCCACCGCATTCACTGTCGGGCAGTATCTCACCGGTGCTGTGCTGACGCTGTTCACGTTGATCTACTTCCTCTACGGCGGCCGCTCGATGTGGCGCTTCGTGCTGGGTGTGGTGCCACGGTCGGTACGCGGCCGGGTCGACCTGGCGAGCCGGCGGGGATTCGCGTCGCTGGTCGGGTTCATCCGGGCCACCGTGCTGGTCGCGGTGCTCGACGCGGTGTGCATCGGGATCGGGCTGCTGCTGGTCGGTGCGCCGCTGGTGGTGCCACTGGCTGCGCTGATCTTTCTGTCGGCATTCATCCCGGTGATCGGTGCTGTGGTCTCCGGGGTGATCGCGGTGCTGGTGGTGCTGGTGGCCAAGGGCCTGGTGCCGGCGCTGATCGTGCTCGCGGTGGTGATCGGGGTGCAGCAGCTGGAGGGCAACGTGTTGCAGCCGCTGCTGATGGGCCGCGCTGTCGAGCTCAACGGGATTGCGGTCGTGCTGGCTGTCGCGGTCGGCACGGTGATCGCCGGTATCCCCGGAGCACTGCTGTCCGTGCCGCTGCTCGCCGTGCTCAACGCCGGCATCCGCGTCCTGGTCAGCGGGGATGTTCCCGTTCCCTAAACTCCTGCAGTCTGCATCCAGACTGCAGGAGGAAGCGGTGACTCGGGTGCTCCCGGATGTGCTGCCTGGGGTGGGTGATCCGCCGTTGCAGGTGCTGTTCTGCGGGATCAATCCGGGGTTGGTGTCGGCTGCTACCGGGCACCACTTCGCGCGGCCGGGCAACCGGTTCTGGCCGGCGCTGCACGGCGCCGGATTCACCCCACGCCGGTTCCGGCCCCACGAGCAGCACCTGCTGCCCGGGCTCGGGCTGGGCATCACCAACATCGTGGGGCGGCCCACCGCGCGGGCTGACGAGCTGAGCCACGCCGAGCTGATCGCCGGTGGCGAACGGTTGCAGGCGCTGGTGCGGCGCTGGCGCCCGGCGGCAGTCGGCATCGTCGGGATCACCGCATACCGGGTGGCCTTCGCCTCGCCGCGGGCAGTCGTCGGCCGGCAGCCTGATTGGGGCCCCGTGCTGGTGTGGGCCCTGCCCAACCCGAGCGGGCTCAACGCGCACTGGTCCTTGCCGGCGATGGTGGCGGAGTTCGCCCACTTCAAGCTAGCCGCCGCGGCGGCACCGGGGGATGCTTGACAGCGTGACCATGACCATGACCGAGGCGCAGCGCGCCGAGCTGACCCGGCAGCGCGATGAAATCCGGGCCGAGCTGATGCCGGCCAAGGCCGACCGGCCCGCCAGCACCGCGCGGGGAATCCACCACACCGCGCTGATCTCCTCCGACGTGCGCCGGACCGTGGAGTTCTACCAGGGGCTGCTGGGCTTCCCGCTGATCGACATGTTCGAGAACCGGGACCTGCCCGGCTCCACGCACTTCTTCTTCGACGTCGGCAACGGCAACACCATCGCCTTCTTCGACCTGCCCGGGGTGGACGTCGGCCCGTATGCCGAAGTGTTCGGTGGGCTGCACCACCTGGCCATCTCGATGGACCCGGCGCGCTGGCAGGAGATCCGCGCCGAGATGGATGCCCAAGGCGTCGACTACCTGCTGGAAAGCGGCACGTCGATCTACTTCCGCGACCCCGACGGAGCCCGGATCGAACTGATCGCCGACCCCCTCGGCGAGATGTACGGCCGCAGCGTGTTCTGACCCCTCGCGGCCTCCGGCTGCTCCGGCGTGTCGCGCCCCCATGCCCCGCGTGTCGCGCCCTTGTGCCCGGTGTGTCGCGCTCTTGGGTCCGGCTCCTGGCATGATCCGCGGCCATGCCGGCCGCCACCGACATCATGACCCCGCTATGGCGCGGCGTGGTGGTGCTCCGGATCATCACAGCGGTTTTCGCGGTCGGCGCGATCATCGTGCATCACGGCGGTTTCGACCGGCCGAACCTGGGATGGGCGGCGCTGGCCGGGATCGTCGCGTGGACCGTGCTGAGCTGCCTGGCGTACAGCTACGACCGAACCCGCCGTAGGTCCATCGTCGCGCTAGACCTGCTGGTGACCCTGATGCTGATGGGCTGCTCGGCAGCCGTGCTCTCACCGCAGCAACTCACCGAAGTCACCCAGCGCGCCCCGCTGCTGCCCACGGTGTGGGCGTGTGGCCCGGTGGTCGCCGCTGCGGTGCACGCCGGCAAGCTCGCCGGGGCGCTGTTCGGCGTCATCGTCGCCGGGATGGAAATCTGGCTGCGCGGCGCCTTCACCACTGACCTGGCCTGCGATGCGCTGCTGCTCATCGGGACGGGCTTCGTCCTGGGTATGGCCGCAACGGCGGCTCGGCGGGCCACCGAGCAACTGCGCCGGGCGGCCCGTGCCGAGGCCGCCACCGCCGAACGGGAACGGCTGGCGCGCTCAATCCACGACAGCGTGGTGCAGGTGCTGGCACGGGTGCACAGCCGGTGCGGGCAGCTCGGCGGGGAAGCCGGCGAGCTGGCCCGGCTGGCCGGCGAGCAGGAGATCGCCCTGCGATCACTGTTCTCGGCCACCCCAGCAGACGACGCCGGTGAGCAAGACCTGGCCGGTGTGATCCAGGCACTAGCCAGCCCGCGGGTCGAGATCTCGGTGCCGGCCATCGCCGTACCGCTACCGGCCCGTGACGTCCGGGAGCTGATCGCCGTGACGCGCGAAGCATTGGCCAACACCGCCCGCCATGGTGGTCCGGGCGCGCGGTCGTGGATCCTGGTGGAGGATCTCGGCGCCGAGGTGGTGCTGACCATCCGGGACGACGGTCCGGGCGTCGACCCCGGGCAGCTCGCCGGCGCGGAGAGCGGCGGCCGGATGGGAGTGTCCCGGTCGATCCGGGGCCGGGTGGCCGATCTGGGTGGCAGCGTCACCCTCGACACCGGCCCGGGGCGCGGCACGCAGTGGGAGGTGCGGCTGGCCCGCAGCCCGCATCGCGCGTTGCGATGACGATCCGGGTGATGGTGGTCGACGACCACCCGATCTGGCGCGCCGGCGTGGCTCGCGATCTCGGCGAGCGGGGCTTCGAGATGGTCGCCACCGCGCCCGACGGCGCATCCGCACTGCGGGTCATCCCGGCGGCCCGCCCCGATGTCGTGCTGATGGACCTGCAGTTCGGCTCCGATCCGCCGGCCAGCCTGTCCGGGGTGGAAACCACCCGGCGGATCATCGACAGCTGGCCGGATATCCGGGTGCTGGTGCTGTCGGCCTCCGGCGCGCACGCCGACGTGCTGGCCGCGGTGCAGGCGGGCGCGTCGGGTTACCTGGTCAAATCTGCGTCGGTGGAGGAGCTCGTCGATGCCGTGCGCCGCAGCGCCGAGGGGGACGCGGTGTTCACGCCTGGGCTGGCGGGACTGGTGCTCGGCGAGTACCGCCGGATGGCCCGGCAACCGCGGCCCGATGTGCCGACCCTCACCGAGCGGGAGACCGAGGTGCTGCGCCAGGTGGCTACCGGGCGCACTGCGCGGCAGATCGCCGACGCGCTGGTGATCAGCCACCGGACCGTGGAGAACCACGTGCAGTCCGCGTTGCGCAAGCTCCAGCTGCACAACCGCGTCGAGCTGGCCCGCTACGCCATCGAGCATGGCCTGACGAAATAGATCAGCCCAATCCTGAAGCATTCGTGGAATGGGTGGCGCATTCCGTCGCTGCCCGGATGCAACGCTCAGCCGGTCTGGCGGACAACCACCGAGTTGGCGGTATACGAAGAGCCATAACCGGTGTGTCAGGTTTGCCTGACACACCGTTTTGCTTGGTTGCTCAGAGTCGTATCGTTCGTAGTGGTAGCCCGTCACCGGCCCATTAAGGGCAATCTGGGGGAGGGACCGCCGACCGGGTATCAGGGGGGCGGGGTGGAACCCGGTCGGCGGCCTGTACGCCAGCGGCCAGGGGGAGTGCCGCTTGCGCAATCGGCGTACCAGGCATCGCGCTCATGCCCAGTAACCGTGAGGTCCGGCTGACGTCGTGTGGAACCGGGTCCTACGGCTTGTGCACCGACAACTCAAGTGTGCTGGATGCCCCGGCGCCTGACAACCACTGACAACACTGACAACTATCCAACAACCACCGAGTCACCCTCGCCACCGCACCGGTACGCTGACGCACCCGGCGTAACGCCAGTGTTGGCAGGGATGGTGGGACAGCGTGGAGTTCGAGCTAGAGCGTGACGCGTTCGCCGAGGCCATCGCGTGGACGGCGAAGGGCCTCCCGACTCGGCCGGTCGTCCCGGTGACCGCAGGCGTCGTCCTCGAGGTGGTCGACGGTGCTCTGATCGTCTCGGGCTTCGACTTTGAGGTGCTCAACCGCATCGAGGTACCGGTCACCGAGAAGGCCGAAGGACGGGTGCTGGTCTCCGGCCGGCTGCTCGCCGAGATCGCCCGCGCCCTACCCCCCAAGGACGTGCGCGTCACCGTGGAGGGAAACCGGCTGGCCGTCCGCTGCGGATCGGCCCGGTTCAACCTGCCGCTGCTGCACATCGAGGACTACCCGGCGGTACCGGAGCTTCCCGCCGCCTCAGGACAAGTCCGAGGTGACGTCTTCGCCACCGCCGTCGGGCAGGTCACCGTGGCGGCCAGCCGCGACGAGACGTTGCCCATGCTCACCGGGGTGCGCGTGGAGGTCGGTCCCGACACGCTGAGCCTGGCCGCGACCGACCGCTACCGGCTGGCCGAGCGCCGCATCCCCTGGACCCCGACCGGCACGGTGCCCTCCGCGCCGCTCATCGTGCCCGCCAAGACACTCGCTGAGGTCGCCCGCTCCCTTGGTTCGGCCAGCGAGGTGGTGCTGTCTCTGGGAACCGGGGATAACGCCGGTTTCTTGGGTTTCTCGGCAGGTGGCCGGCAGACGCTGACCCGGCTGCTGGATGGCGAGTTCGTCAAGTTCGCCTCGCTGTGGCCCACCGAGGTCGCCACCGCCGTCGAGGTTGACGTCGCCGAGTTCATCGGGGCACTCAAACGAGTGGCCCTGGTAGCGCAGCGCTTCGCGCCGGTCCGGCTGGCCTTCTCCGAGGGCCTGGTGCAGCTGTCCGCGGAGGCGGAGGACGAATCCAGCGCCGAGGAGGAACTTGAGGTCGGAGTCACCGGGGAACCGCTGACCATCGGGTTCAACGCTGGCTACCTGCTCGACGGGCTGAGCGCGGTCACCACACCGCGCGCCCGGCTGTCGTTCACCGAGTCCACCAAACCCACCGTCATCACCCCGGTCACCGGCCTCGACGCCGACACTGCAGATGCTGCCAGGGACGGCTCCTACCGGTACCTGGTGATGTCCATGCGGCTGCGTGGTTAGTTCTTTGGGCGGCTAGCTCCGGCGCGGCTAGCTCAGGGCCGGCGGAAGGGCCAGGCTCGCCGGGCTCCGACTGCCGGCCGGTTGGAATCGGTGCCGGTGTGCCAGCTGGCGTACTGGACGAGCGCCTCGGCGGGTTTCATCACCGGTATGCCGAGCGTGCCAGCAGCGCGCAGGGTGGGGTGATCTATGGGCACCGAGGGGTCGGCGACCACGACGGTGACCGCAGGCGTCAGGCGGCTGCGAGTCACCGCGCCGTGTGCCTCCATCATCCGGCGCAGTGCTCCAAGGTCAGCCGAACTGCCGAGATACAGCACGTGCACCGGATCCTGGGTGGCCGCGTGACGACCCACCGTGTCTCCAGTTCTCCCCAACGGGTGTTTCTGGCGAGGGTGCGGTCAGCCGTACTGGTTACGGTCTGCACACACCCGCAAAAGTCAGAGTATGGTACTCCGTTCAGTCCACCAAGTGTGTGCGGCGCGCACATCAAGCCATTGTGAGCTTGCGCACTCTTGCTTGCAGCGCTGCCTGTGCGTCCGCGGCATCAACCCGGATTGACGTGCCGGTGGCGACGAGCTGCTCCCCGGCAACCCACACATCCCGCACCGCCCGAGCACCGGCAGCCCAGACTAGGTTGGCCAGCAGCTGGCCGTCCGGGACGTCCAACCCGGCCGCGAAGGCCGGGTCGTCGGCGCCAACATGCACCAGGTCAGCCCACCCGCCGGGGCGCAGGGTGCCGAGATCATTGCGTCCCAGCGCGGCGGCGCCGCCCCGGGTGGCCAGCAGCAGCGCCTGCGCGGCGGTCACCGCGGCGGCGTCGCCGGAGGTCAACCGGGCCAGCAGGGCTGCCAGCCGGGTGTCGTTCCACAAATCCAAGTCGTCGTGCGAGGCCGGACCGTCGGTGCCCAGGCCGACGGCGATTCCGGCGGCGCGCAGGTCGAGCAGCCGCGCGATCCCCGAAGCGAGCTTGCTGTTGGAGCCCGGGCAGTGCGCGACCCCGACCCGATGCCGGGACAGCACCGCGATATCGGTGTCGGACAGCTGCACCGCATGGGCGGCCAGCACCCGTGCTCCAGCCCGGAGCACCCCGAGCTTCTCCAGGAGCAGCGGAACCGACCCGTGCGCCTCGCGGATCGCGGTGTCCTCGCTGGCGGATTCCGCGACGTGGATATGCAGCAGCGCACCCCGCTGCTGAGCGGCTGCGCCGGCCGCGGCCAGGGCCTCGACGGGCAGCGTATAGGCGGCGTGCGGCCCGTAGCCCAGTTCGATGCGTTCGCCGGGTCCGAAGCGGACGCCGTCGGCGTCGATCCAGCGACTGATGCCCTCCAGCATCTGCCGCCAGGTGCCAAGCCGTTCCCAACCCGGGGCTGCGATGATGCCCGGCGTCACCACCGCCCGGCTGCCCGCCGCGAGCACCGCGTCCACCACCGCTTCGGGGTAGAAGTACATCTCCACGCTGGTGGTGACCCCGGCGCGGAGCATCTCGACCAGGCCGACCAGCGTGCCGGCGCGGACGTCGTCGGCGTCCACCCGGGACTCGGCAGGCCAGATCACCTCGGTCAGCCAGCGCATCAACGGCAGGTCCCCGCCTAGGCCGCGCAGCCCGGTCATCGCGGTGTGCGCGTGCGCGTTGACCAGCCCGGGCATCAGGATGCCGGTCAGCGCCAGCACCCGCTCCGGCGCCGCGGGCGCGCCCGCCGACGGCCCCACATAAGCCAGCCGGCCGGTGTCGTCGACGTCCACCACGGCGTCCCGTAGCACCGTGCACTGCTCGTCGCAGGGCAGCACCACCGGCGCGGTCAGCCGCATCACGGGATCGGCTCGGTCAGCGAGTGGCGCAGCAACGCCGACAGCGGCCGCAGCGGCGGAAGCCAGGCACCCTCGGGGGGCAGCGTCTCCAGGGTGATCCGCGGCAGCGGCTGCAGGAACAGTTCCGGGATGTCCTCCAGGTCCTCGAAGCCCAGCACGGCGGAGTTCACCGCGAAGGACGCGTGCTCCCGGAACCCCAGCACGGTGACCGCGACGCCGTCGGCGACCAGCGCCTCCAGGGGTTCCCGGAACGCACGGCTGTCCCCGGAGGCCACCAGCAGCTGGCGCAGCACACCCTGCTCATGGCGAGCCCGGATGTGCATCAGCATGTCCTCATCGATGTCCGATTCGTCGATCTTCGGCTTGGCGAACACCGCGAACCCGGTGTTGCGCAGCGCCTCCACCCAGGGCCGCACGAAATCCGTGCTGCCGGGGGCTACGTTCGTAAACACGGTCGCTTCCGGCTCGGTGTCCGTTCCGGCACGGTTGATCAGCCAGCGACCAAGGGCGTCGAACCGGGGCCGAGACGCCGAGCTGGGCCGCCCACCGAGGATCGAGCCCAGACTCATGTCGATATTGGGCGCATCCCACACGAGCAGGGTGATCGGAATGGTCGAAGCGGACACCAGGTTCATGCACCGATCCTGCCGCACCAGGACGGCCGGGTCAGCAACGGGTGAACAGCAGGTCGCGGACCACGCGACCCTCCTGGCGGGCGCGTTGCTCGAACTTGGTGACCGGTCGCCACAGCGGCCGGGTGGCGAACTCAGCAGCACTGTTGCGCAGGCTCGGTTCGGCGGTGCAGGCCGCCAGCATCTGCTGCGCGTAGGGCTCCCAGTCGGTGGCCAGGTGCAGAGTGCCGCCGGGCCTCAGCCGGGAGGCCACCAGTGCGACGAACTCGGGGTTGATCAGGCGCCGCTTGTGGTGGCGCCGCTTGGGCCACGGGTCGGGGAAGTAGATCCGCATGCCTTCCAGGCTGCCTTCCGAGATGTGCTCAGCCAGTAGCTGGTACGCGTCACCGCGCAGCAGCCGCAGGTTGGTGATCTGCGCCTGCTCGATCCGTAGCAGCAGCTGGGCCAGGCCGGGTTGGTAGACCTCGACGGCGAGATGGTCAACTTCGGGTGCGGCCAGCGCCATCGACGCGGTCGCCTCGCCCATTCCGGAGCCGATCTCCAGGACGATCGGTGCGGTACGGCCGAACCATCTGGTGGTGTCGAGCGGCCCTTCAGACAGGTCGCTGACGTCAGCGCCCCACCGGTGCCAGCTGCGATCCCAGGCGCGTTGCTGCCCGGTGGTCATCCGCGTCCGCTGCGGGTAGATCGTCTGCACGCCTACAGCCTGGCAGGATTGCCGGTGTGAACACCCTTCAGGAGTGGGTCAACCTCGTATGCCGAGAACTGAATATCACGGATGCTGTCTCGCCAGCGGCGATGCAGTCGCGGGTGCTGGACCTCTCCCGCGACGTCGCGCACGAGGTCGCTCGGCCGGCTGCCCCGCTTACCGCTTACCTGCTTGGTCTGGCGGCCGGACGCAGCAGCGACCCGGAGGCCACCGCGGAGGAGTTCGCCCAGCGGTTAAGCCAACTGGCCCAGCGCTGGGCCAGTGAGCAGCGGCCCAAGTCGTCCGGGCACCGCAAGAATCCGGCTTAAAGGCCCGGGTCGCCCCCCGAATGGCGACCCGGGCCCTTCCCCCGGACGGCCCGGTCGCGCACACCCCCATGCGCGTCGCGGGCGTTCGATCAACTGATTGGGCGTTCCTGACGTTCTTCCCAACCAGGTGCCTGGCTAAACACCAGAATGTTCGCGCCAGATGCTCCTGCCGCGTACCAGCCGGTTGACCGCGCGGTGGCCTGGCGGCCACCGCCTGAGGACCTGCTGAAGAGCTACTACGAGTGATTGATGAACAGCGCGCTGAGCCCACTTCCGCCATCTTTACGGCTGCCGATAATCTCGGCGAGCCCGCGGCGGTGCAAGCGTGCGTCA
>DASQVU010000230.1:0-9250 GCA_035640615.1 Pseudonocardiaceae bacterium | reverse complement strand
TCGCCGCGAGGCGCAGGGTCGCTGCCCACGGTTGGCCGTGCTCGCCGACGACTCAGACCGGGACGCCCGGGCGTTCGAGCCGGTGGTCGCCGCGGTCGAGGCCCTGGCGCCGGGCGTGGAGGTGGTGCGCCCAGGGTTGGTCGCGTTGCCGGCCCGGGGCCCGGCCCGGTACTTCGGCAGCGAGCTCACAGTGGTCGAGCGGATCACCGACGTGGTCACCTCGCAGGCAGGAGTGGAATGCCAGCTCGGCATAGCCGACGGCCTGTTCGCCGCGACTCTGGCCGCGCACCGGGGTCTGCTGGTGCCACCGAAGGGCTCGGCAAGCTTTCTCGCCCCGATGAGCATCGCCGAGCTGCACCAGAGTGCCACCGGGACGGATCGGGGTGCGCTGGTGGAACTGCTGCACCGGCTTGGACTGCGCACCCTCGGCGCGTTCGCCGCCTTGCCCGTCGACGACGTCGCCTCCCGGTTCGGCCTCGATGGCGTGCGTGCGCACCGGCTCGCTCAGGGACTTGACGAGCGTCCGCTGGCCCGCCGTGACCCGCCGGTCGATCTCACCGTCACTCGCCGGTTCGACCCGCCGCTGGACCGGGTCGATGTGGCGGCGTTCGCTTCCCGGGAACCGGCGGAGCAACTGCACGCCGCGCTGGCCGCCCGCGGTCTGGCCTGCGTCCGGCTTGGTGTCAGCGCCTGTACCGAGGCGGGGGAGCAGCTGCACCGGGTGTGGCGCTGCGCCGAGCCGCTGACTGCCTCCGGTATCGCCGACCGGGTGCGCTGGCAGCTGGACGGTTGGCTGACCCTCCGTGGGCCACGACCCAGTGCGGCTATCACCGCACTGACGCTGATCCCAGAGGAGATGATCGGTGGGCAGGCCCTGCAACGCGGCTTGTGGGGGGAGGCGGGGGAAAACGATGAGCGGGCTGGTCGGGCGCTGGTCCGGGTGCAGGCGATGCTTGGATCCGAGGGCGTCTTCACCGGAGTGCTCGATGGCGGCCGGGACCCTACTGACCGAGTGCGCCTGGTGCCCTGGGGAGATGATCTGACTTCCGCACGTGATGCGGATTCCCCCTGGCCTGGCCGGCTGCCTGCGCCGTCCCCGTCCCGGGTACCGGCCCACCCGCTACCCGCCGAAGTGCTTGACGATGCCGGGCAGGTGGTGGGAGTAACCGGACGCGGGCGGCTCACCGGTGCCCCGTACCAGATCGCGGTGGGCGGCAACTCGGCGTGCCGGGTGTTGACCTGGGCCGGGCCCTGGCCAGTCGACGAGCGCTGGTGGGAGCCGGGAGGGGGGCGACGCTGCGCGCGGCTGCAGGTGGTACTCGATGCAGCCGGCCTCGCCGACGACCCGCTTGCGGTACTGCTGACCTGTGAGACGGGTCACTGGCGCGTCGTAGGAATCTACGAGTAGCGCAATGTCACTAGGGCGGCGCCGACTTCAGCTCGAGTGGACGCTGGTGGCGCGAGACACTGCCTCCCACCCGGCGACCTCGTCGCCGATCGCGGCGAGGTGAGCACGGATTCTCGACGGCGTCGTCGCCCAGCGGCAGGCGCAGTGGTGGACGCTCAGCAGCCAACGCGGTGAGAATGGCGGCGGCTGCCTTGGCCGGGGTCACCCGTCCGGTAATTTGCCGGTGATCCCGAAGATCTTCGCCACAGTGGGAAGATGTGTCAGGTGACCACCACAGATGTTGATCGCTGCGGGGCATGATGCCTTCCCTCTATGAGCTACACCCGCATGGCGCGATCGAGTCGCCCGTGCTCCTGCTGGCAACGGAAAGCTGGACCGACGCGGGCCTCGGCGCCCAGGCAGCTATCGCCCAGATTCTCGAGACAATACCGACGGAGGTGCTCGCCACCTTCGATGCGGATAGCTTGATCGATTTTAGATCACGCCGTCCTATCGTGCGTATCGCCGATGGAGTCGTCGATGGCTTGAGCTGGCCCGAGATCCAGCTGCGGGCGGGCCGGGATGGTGCAGGCAGGAGTCTCCTCGTCCTGGTGGGACCCGAGCCGGACATGGCGTGGCATGCCTTTGTGCGGGCGGTGGTGGATCTCGGTACCGAGCTGCAGGTTCGGCTGGTGACCGGTCTGGGCGCTTACGCCGCTCCGGTTCCCCATACCCGTCCAGTGCGGCTGATGGCGATTGCTACCGCAGCTGAGCTGGTGGCTCAGGTGGGTGTGGTTCCCGGTACCGCCGAGATGCCGGCAGGAATCCAGACCGCGTTGCAAGAAGGCTTCGCCGCTGCGGGCATCCCCGCGATCGGGGTGTGGGCGCGGGTGCCGCA
Source organism: Pseudonocardiaceae bacterium (assembly GCA_035640615.1). Taxonomy (GTDB): domain Bacteria; phylum Actinomycetota; class Actinomycetes; order Mycobacteriales; family Pseudonocardiaceae. Next base: position 6,965 of record DASQVU010000230.1, on the reverse strand, counting down.
CTATTTAGCAGCCACCCCTTACCCGGCTGCCGCCGCCGCCCTTGTCGATGCGCTGGCCTCCGTGGCAGGGCTTGCCCTCGACGCCGGTCCGTTGCATGCCGCGGCCGCCGGCGTATCGAGTCAGATCGACGAAATCGTCGCCAACAACGAGGAATATCGCGTCCTGGTGCGCCGTCTTGAGGCTGCCTTCGATGACGAGCTGCCGCCACCCTCGGGTCTTCCCTCCGGCGACGAACTCGCTGCCGAACTGGAGCGCTTCCTTCGTGGCGAGCAGGAGGACCAATAGGCGGCAGCTACGTCTGCTAGTATCGAACGTATGTTCGATACTAGCAGACGTAGCTGCGACGACTCGCCGTTCTTGTTCTAGAGCCGTTCGATGGGTTGGAACAACCCGCCGGTTCGGTGGACGGACTTGGAGCGTGCGCTCTCCGGGCGGCGCAGATCAGGGGACCGTGACGGGGAGCATCCCGGTGACGGCGGGGACACCCCAGCATGGACACGTCACCGGGAGCGGTACGAACCGCCCCCACGGGCCGCTGCCCAGCTCAACCAAACCCAGCCACATACCCCCTACGCCGAGCTGCACTGCCACTCCAACTTCAGCTTCCTGGACGGGGCCAGCCACCCGGAGGAGTTGGTCGAAGAGGCGGCCCGGTTGGACCTGGACGCGATCGCGATCACCGACCACGACGGGATGTACGGGGTGGTGCGCTTTGCCGAGGCGGCTCGCGAGCTCGGGGTCAAGACCGTCTTCGGGGCAGAGCTGTCCCTCGATCTCACTGCTCCACAGAACGGAGTGCCTGACCCGGAGGGTGAGCATTTACTCGTATTAGCCCGCGATCCCGAGGGATATCGCAGGCTGTCCCGGGTGATCAGCGATGCTCAGATCGCCGGAAAGGAGAAGGGCAGGCCGGTCTATGACATCGATGCGGTAGCAGCCGCCGCGGGTGAGCACTGGGTGGTGCTCACCGGTTGCCGCAAAGCAGCGGTACTCCGAGCGCTGGAAAGTGACGGCCCGGCCGCGGCGGCCGCGCAGCTACGCCGCCTGATCGAGTTGTTCGATCCCGGCCACGTCGTCGTCGAGCTCACCGCCAACGGCCTGCCCGAGGACACCGAGCGCAACGACGCACTCGCCGCGCTGGCTGCAGCGCACGGGCTGGAGACTGTCGCGACCACCGCCGCGCACTATGCCACCCCGTCGCGGCACCGGCTGGCCACCGCGCTGGCCGCGGTTCGGGCTCGGCGCAGCTTGGACGAGATGGATGGCTGGTTGCCGGCGGCCGCCACGGCGCACCTGCGCTCCGGCGCTGAGATGGCGCAGCGGTTTGCTCGCTGGCCCGGCGCCGTGGAGCGGGCGGCCGCGCTGGGCCGGGCATGTGCCTTCGACCTGCACCTGGTGGCGCCGGACCTGCCGCCGTTTGACGTTCCCGGCGCTCACACCGAAGCAAGCTGGCTGCGCGAGCTCACCTGGCTTGGCGCGGCCACCCGCTATGGCAGCTACGACGAGCGTCCCGGTGCCTTTCACCAGATCGAGCACGAGCTGGCCGTCATCGAGGAGAAGAACTTCCCCGGCTACTTCCTCATCGTGCACGACATCGTGGCGTTCTGCCGGCAGGCTGGCATCTTCTGCCAGGGTCGCGGCTCGGCGGCCAATTCCGCGGTCTGCTACGCGCTTGGCATCACCAGCGTCGACGCGGTGGCGATGGACCTGCTGTTCGAGCGGTTCCTCGCCCCGGACCGGGACGGCTACCCCGACATCGACCTGGACATCGAGTCCGACCGCCGGGAGGAGGCCATCCAGTACGTCTACCGCAGATACGGCCGGGACCGGGCAGCCCAGGTCGCCAACGTGATCACCTACCGGGCCCGCTCGGCGGTGCGAGACGTGGCTAAGGCGCTGGGCTATTCGCCGGGCACCCAGGATGCCTGGAGCAAGCAGATCGACCGGTGGGGCCCACTGGGCCAGGCCAAAGCAGAGACCGACATTCCCGAACCGGTGCTGGCGTTGGCCGGCCAGCTGGAGGGGTTTCCCCGGCATCTGGGGATCCACTCCGGTGGCATGGTGATCTGTTCCCGGCCGGTGGCCGAGGTGTGCCCGGTGGAGTGGGCGCGGATGGAGAACCGCTCGGTGGTGCAGTGGGACAAAGACGATTGCGCGGCCGTCGGTCTGGTCAAGTTCGACCTGCTGGGGCTCGGCATGCTCTCGGCGCTGCACTATGCGGTCGATCTGGTGGCCCGGCATTACCGGCATCGGATACAGCTGTCGGATCTCCAGCCCACCGACCCGGACGTCTACGCGATGCTGGCCCGGGCCGATTCGGTCGGGGTCTTCCAGGTGGAGTCCCGCGCGCAGATGGCCACGCTGCCCCGGCTCAAACCGCGTTGTTTCTATGACCTGGTGGTCGAGGTGGCGTTGATCCGCCCCGGTCCGATCCAGGGTGACTCGGTGCACCCCTATATCCGGCGCCGCAACGGTCAGGAGGCTTGGGACTACGACCACCCGCGGCTGGCCAACGCGCTGCGCAAGACGCTGGGTGTGCCGCTGTTCCAGGAACAGCTGATGCAGATGGCCATCGATATCGCTGATTTCTCCGCCGCCGAGGCCGATGAGCTGCGCCGTGCGATGGGGGCCAAGCGATCCACCGAGCGGATGGAACGCCTGCGTGGGCGACTGTTCGACGGGATGGCCCGGTACGGGATCACCGGTGAGTTGGCCGAGAAGATCTACGCCAAGCTGCTGGCCTTCGCCAACTTCGGCTTCCCGGAGAGCCACTCGATCAGCTTCGCCTCGCTGGTGTACTACAGCGCCTGGTTCAAGCACTACTACCCGGCGGCGTTCTGTGCCGCCCTGCTGCGCGCCCAGCCGATGGGTTTTTACTCCCCGCAATCGCTGATCGCCGACGCGCGGCGGCATGGCGTCACCGTTCGCGGCCCGAACATCAATGCCAGCGGGGTGCACGCCGGGCTGGAACCGGCTGCCGAGGGTGCCCCGGAGCAGGCGGTGCGTCTCGGGCTGGCCATGGTGCGCACGGTGGGCCAGCCGCTGGCCACCCGGCTGGTGCAGGAGCGAGAAGCGCACGGCCGATACCGCAGTATCGCCGACGTCGCGCACCGGGTGGGGTTGACCACTGCCCAGGCCGAGGCCCTGGCCACCGCTGGGGCATTTGACGAGCTTGCCCCGCAACGCCGGCAGGCGCTGTGGTCCGCAGGAGCGGTGGCCGCGCAGCGGCCGGATCGGCTGCCCTGTACTGCGGTGGGCGTCACTGCTCCCGCGTTGCCCGGGATGAGCGACTTAGAGCTCGCCGCGGCCGACGTGTGGGCAACCGGGGTCTCACCGGACACCTTCCCCACCGAGTTCCTCCGGGCCGACCTGGCCAAGTTAGGCGTGGTGCCGGCCGCCGACCTGGCTGGGCGGGGAGACGGGCAGCGGGTGCTGGTTGCCGGCGCGGTGATCCACCGGCAACGCCCGGCCACCGCGGGCGGGATCACCTTCCTGAATCTGGAAGATGAGACCGGCATGGTGAACGTGATCTGCTCACCGGGCTTCTGGGTCCGGTACCGCACCATCGTGCGGTCCTGCCCAGCGTTGCTGATCCGCGGCCGGTTGCAGATCGCCGAAGGCGTGATCAACATACTGGCCGAGCACGCCATCCCGCTCGATATGCGAGTGCGCTCAAGATCCCGGGACTTCCGGTAGTTCCCGCGTGTCGCGTCCCCGTGCCCGGTGTGTCGCGTGCTCGTGCCCAGTGTGTCGCGTTCAGCTGCCCGAACTCGCGTAACTTCCCCGGAGCGGGTTCGATGATCAGTCCTCTTTCCAGGCCCGCCGGACCAGCGCCACGAATTGGCCTTGCGGGTCCTTCACGAAGCCGTGGATGGTCGTGAGGATCGGGCACGGCCACGCCGACCATGCAAATCCGGCAGTTATCGCCGCTCTGTAGCTTGTGCTCGATCATCAGCCTACGGATGGTGAGCACCAGGGCGTCGATCAGCCCGCGCGCCGTGTCCATATTCACAGCGGACCACTCCGGATCCTGCACCGTCAACAATTCGGCCTCGTCCAGGTGCGCGCGAATATTCTGGCACAGCAGTGAAAAAGCGTCGGCCAGCACAGGCGAAAGCGTGGTGCTTATCGGATACTTCCCCGGCGATCGGGCGAGGTCCGCTGCCTCGCCGACGACGAGAAAACCGGTTCACCACTGATGATGCAAGACATTCACCACTGGCGAATTCCCCGGCCTGGCGAGTATTCGGTGATCAGGACATTTATGATCTGCGCCAGGAGGTGTCGATATTGCCGCATCGTGAGCCGACGATGCGCAGCCGGGAACTGGGTGAGGGGCCGCGCCAGGTTATGCAAAAAGCCGGCCTAACCGGTGAGCAGGCTGCCAGGCTGCTCGACGTCTCGCCCAGTTTCGTCTCGATGTTGCTGTCCGGGAAACGAACGCCAGCGAGGTGGACCCGCGGCGTTTCTCGGGGTGTGCCGGGCCAAGGGCCCGGAGTGGGACCGGCTGCTGGCGCTGTGCCGGGAGCAGGACACCCCGGGCTGGTTCCAGCAGCACGGTTCCCGGCTGCCCAAGCAGCTTGTCACGCTGATCGACTACGAGAACAAGGCGGTGACCATTGACGAGTTCGAAGCAATTTTCGTGCTTTTGCTGCTGCAGACCGGGGAGTACGCCCGCGCGGTGATCAGCGGCAGCGTCAACGTGCCCGCCGAGGAGGTGGAGGACCGGGTCGCCGCCCGGCTGGCCCGCCAGAGCCTGTTCAGCCGGGAGCACCCAGCCGCCTTCACCTTCTACCTGCACGAGGCGGCCCTGCGGCTTCCCGTGGGTGGTCCCGCGGTAATGGCCGAGCAGCTGAGCCACCTGTACCGGATGTCAAAGCGCCCATGGGAGCCTGCGGGTGGTGTCGATCGCGCTCGGCGCGCACGCGGCGATGACCAGGGCGTCCCGGCTGATGGAGTTCGCCGAGTTCAGGCCGGTGGTCTACCTGGAAAGTGAGACCTCCAGGGTGTTCCTGGAACGGACGGTGGAAATTTAGGCCACCGGAACATCTCGGTCTTACTGGCAGACACTGCACTGACGGAGGGACAATCGTGGGAGCTGATTGCCGCTCTGGCAACCGAGCTGTACGCGGATGGAGAAGATCATGATGGCCGCGCGTGAGCCGGACAGCATTGTCTGGCGCACCAGCAGCTACAGCGGCGGCAGCGGCAACTGCGTCCAGGTCGCCCCCACGCCTGGCCGGGTGCTGGTGCGCAATTCTCAGGATCCCGGCGGCCCCGCCCTGGACATCCCCGCCCCCGCCTGGCGCGCCTTCCTCACCACTGTCACCAGCTGACCCGGCTCCGCTGCGCCGGCTGCGCACGCCGACACCTAACGGGGCTTTGGTGCAATGTGCAGAAATGATGCCGCACCTTCTCCGCTGGCATCTATTGTAGTGCACGGTTCGTTGATGCGACACCTTTGGCCCGATGCGTTTCTTTTACGCTCTACCGTATTGTAGTGCGGTGCCGGTGATACCCCGTGCTGAGCCCACAGAACTGCCGCCTCGATGGAGCCCGCAGGAGGTAGAAGCTGCGCTATACCAGCGATGGCTGGACGCCGGCTATTTCACTGCGGATCCGGCCAGCGAACGCCCGCCGTTTTGCATCGTGATCCCGCCGCCGAACGTCACCGGCAGCCTGCACATGGGCCACGCGCTCGAGCACACGCTGATGGATGCACTGACCCGGCGGCGCCGCATGCTCGGCGATGAAGCGTTGTGGCTGCCGGGAATGGACCATGCCGGCATTGCCACGCAGAATGTGGTGGAGCGGGAGCTGGCGAAGGACGGCAAATCCCGTCACGACCTCGGGCGCCAGCGGTTCGTCGATCGGGTATGGCAATGGAAGGCTGAGTCCGGCGGCAGGATCCTCAACCAGATGCGCCGGCTCGGCGACGGGGTGGACTGGTCCCGCGAGCGGTTCACCATGGACGCCGGGCTGTCCCGCGCGGTCCAGACTATGTTCAAACGGCTTTTTGACGACGAATTGATTTACCGCGCGGAGCGGATCATCAGCTGGTGCCCGCGGTGCCATACGGCGTTGTCGGATATCGAGGTGGAACACTCCGAGGATGCGGGCGAGCTCATTTCAATTCGCTACGGCAGCGATAGCAATGGCGAGGCGTCGATCGTGGTAGCGACGACCCGCGCGGAGACGATGCTCGGTGATACCGCGGTGGCGGTGCATCCAGATGACGAGCGGTACCGGCACCTGGTCGGGACCGAGATCGAGGTGCCGCTGACGGGTCGGCGTATCCCGGTTATCGCCGATGAGCACGTTGATCCGGACTTCGGCACCGGCGCGGTGAAAGTGACGCCGGCACATGACCCGAACGATTTCGAGATCGGTCGCCGCCACGGCCTACCAGCCTTGACGGTCATGGATGAGCGGGGCTCGATCACCGCGCATGGCCCGTTCGAGGGCTTGGACCGGTTCGAGGCTCGGCCTGCGGTGGTCGCCGCACTGCGGGCGGACGGCCGGATCGTCGCCGAGAAGCGTCCCTACCTGCACTCGGTGGGGCATTGCTCGCGCTGCGACACCGTCGTCGAGCCGCGGCTGTCGCTGCAGTGGTTCATACAGGTCGAGCGGCTCGCGAAGGCTGCCGGGGACGCCGTCCGGGACGGCCGAACGCGGATCTATCCGCCCGAGTTGGCGAAGCGCTACTTCGACTGGGTCGACAACATGCACGACTGGTGCATCTCGCGCCAGCTGTGGTGGGGTCACCGCATCCCCGTCTGGTACGGCCCGGACGGCGAGATGCGCTGCGTCGGCCCCGACGAGGAGGCCCCCGAGGGCTGGCGGCAGGACCCGGACGTCCTCGACACCTGGTTCTCCAGCGCCTTGTGGCCCTTCTCGACGCTGGGCTGGCCGGAGGAGACGCCGGACCTGCGCAAGTTCTATCCGACCGACGTCCTGCTCACGG
>DASQVU010000229.1:0-7119 GCA_035640615.1 Pseudonocardiaceae bacterium | reverse complement strand
TGCCGCGCACGCAGTCGCGCACCGGTCTTTAGCCAGCCGGCAGGCCGTATTTGCGCACCGCCACCGGCATCACCGGATACCGCCCTTCGTAGATCTTCTGGTGCAGCTCGGCTTCCACGATGGCGCGCACGATCGGTAACTGCCGGGTGGCATCGTCGGTCGTGGTCACTTGCAGTGGCCAGTCACCGGCGGTCGAGCCACGCAGGTGCGCGTGGTTAAAGGTGCGCCGGAACCAGGCGATCACCTGTACGGGCCCGACCGGGCCACCATGTCGCGAAACCGCTTCCCGCTGCCGCGGCCAGGACAGCTCCCAGTGTTCACCCACGCTGCCGTCGCTGTCCTCGACGCTGTAGCGGGTGACGTTCCCCGTGCCCTCCAGAAACGTCGTGTTCGCTTCGGTGAACACCTCACGAACCACCGGATCGAGCAATTCGACGGCCCGGACAAACACTGCTACCCGATCCACCCATGACACCGCCCCCTCATACTGGCGTGTCACCAGATCTTCCAAATGCCGCATCAAATCCTCTTCGCGCACCGATCCAGGATGGCGCATTCAGCGGGTTGTCGGGACCTTGGTTACCCCGATGACCCGGCTGACTGGGGGTAGGGGAAAGTTGAGGGGTGACGCGGGTGGTGGTGCTGGACTACGGGTCGGGAAATCTGCGATCGGTGCAGCGGGCGGTCGGTCGCGCTGGGGCAGAGGTGACGGTGACGGCGGACGCTGAGGCCGCGCTGAACGCGGACGGCCTGGTGGTGCCCGGGGTGGGGGCCTTCGCGGCGTGCATGGCGGGGCTGCGCGCGGTGCGCGGCGACCGGATCATCGGCCGGCGGCTGGCCGGGGGGCGCCCGGTCCTAGGCATCTGCGTAGGCATGCAGGTGCTGTTCAGCCGTGGTGTTGAGCATGGGGAACAGACCGATGGTTGCGATCAGTGGCCGGGAACCGTGGAGCGGCTGAAAGCCGACGTGCTGCCGCACATGGGCTGGAACACGGTAACCGCACCGGCCGGCTCAATGCTGTTCGCCGGCCTCGACGCGGGCACCCGGTTCTATTTTGTGCATTCCTACGCAGTCCGCCACTGGGAATTGGAAAGCTCGAGGCCATTGGTTCCGCCGCTGGTGACCTGGGCCGAGCACGGCGAGCCATTCGTGGCCGCGGTGGAAAACGGGCCGCTATGGGCGACTCAGTTCCATCCCGAGAAGTCCGGCGACGCGGGTGCGCACCTGCTGCGGAACTGGATCGCAACGCTCTGAAGCTCGCGCAGTCGGCGCCACCTAGGCTGGACGCGTGAGTTTCGTGCTGCTGCCCGCGGTGGACGTCGCCGGTGGCCGGACTGTTCGCCTGACCCAGGGCGAGGCCGGCACCGAGACCGTGTACGGCGACCCAGTTGAGTCCGCGCTGGCCTGGCAGGCAGATGGGGCCGAGTGGGTGCACCTGGTGGATCTCGATGCCGCCTTCGGTCGGGGCTCCAACGCCGAGCTGCTGGCCGAGGTCGTCGGCCGGTTGGACATCGCGGTGGAGCTGTCCGGGGGCATCCGTGATGATGCGTCGCTGCAGCGGGCGCTGGCCACCGGATGCGCCCGGGTCAATCTGGGCACCGCCGCGGTGGAGAACCCGGCTTGGTGCCGGGCGGTGATTGCCGAGTACGGCGAGCGGATTGCGGTGGGCCTCGACGTGCGGATCACTGACGGGCAGCACATTCTCGCCGCGCGCGGCTGGACCTCGTCAGGCGGCGACCTCTGGGAAGTGCTCGAGCGCCTGGACGCCGACGGTTGCCCGCGCTACGTGGTCACCGACGTGACCAAGGACGGCACCCTCCGAGGCCCGAATCTGGAACTGCTCAGCGCGGTGTGCGCCCGAACCGAGGCGCCAGTGATCGCCTCCGGGGGGGTCTCCGGTGCCGCCGACGTGGCTGCCCTGGCCGCGCTGGCCCCGCAGGGCGTCGAGGGCGCCATCATCGGCAAGGCGCTGTACACCGGCGCTCTCACCCTCCCCGACGCGCTGGCCGCCGCCCGCTAGCCTGGTGTGTCGGGCGCTCGTGCCTGGTGTGTCGGGGCCCGAGGACCACCTGCCTAGGCTGGGCGAATGACCCTAGCGGTGCGTGTGATCCCGTGCCTGGACGTCGACGCCGGGAGGGTTGTCAAGGGCGTGAACTTCACCGCCCTGCGGGATGCCGGCGATCCAGTGGAGCTGGCGACCGCTTATGACGCGCAGGGCGCCGACGAGCTGACCTTCCTCGATGTCACCGCATCAGCCGCCGATCGGGAGACCACCTACGACGTGGTCCGGCGCACCGCTGAATGCGTATTCATCCCGCTTACCGTGGGCGGCGGAATCCGCGAGGTCTCCGATGTGGACCGGCTGCTGCGGGCCGGAGCGGACAAGGTGAGCATCAACACCGCCGCGGTGGCCCGCCCAGAGCTCCTGCGGGAGGCCAGCCGTCGCTTCGGGGCACAGTGCATCGTGCTGTCGGTGGATGCCCGGCGAGTGCCGCCCGGCCAGCCGCCAACCCCGTCAGGTTTCGAGGTGACCACCCACGGCGGGCGACGCGGCACGGGCATCGACGCGGTGGCGTGGGCCGCTCAGGGCCAGCAGTTGGGCGTCGGGGAGATCCTGCTCAATTCTATGGACGCGGACGGTACCAAGGCCGGCTTCGACTTGGAGATGATCTCCGCGGTGCGCGCCGTCGTCACGGTCCCGGTGATCGCTAGTGGCGGAGCAGGTGAGGTGGAGCACTTCCCGCCCGCGGTGGCAGCCGGTGCCGACGCGGTGCTCGCCGCGAGCGTGTTCCATTTCGGGCAGCTGCGCATCAGTGAGGTGAAAGACGGCCTGCGAGCCGCGGGAGTGACGGTCCGGTGAGCGGCCTGGACCCACAGATCGCCGGCCAGCTCAAGCGCAACGCCGACGGGTTGGTGTGTGCGGTGGTGCAGCAGCGGGGTAGCGGTGAGGTGCTGATGGTGGCCTGGATGGACGACGAGGCGTTGCACCGCACGCTGACCACTGGCAGGGCCACCTACTGGTCGCGCAGCCGCAGGACCCACTGGGTCAAGGGCGAAACCTCAGGGCACACCCAGCATGTGCATGAAGTGCGGCTGGACTGCGACGGAGACGCGGTGCTACTCGTCGTCGACCAAACAGGTCCCGCCTGTCATACGGGTTCACCGACCTGCTTCAGCAGGACCTTGAACCGGTTGTGACCACGCCTGTTAAGTATCGCTGGAGGTTGGGAGCGATGGCCGCCACCACGGTGTCGTGGTCGGCGGAGGCCAGCGGCTCGAGGCGGATCACGTAGCGCACCATCGCCAGACCGGTGATCTGCGTGCCGCACAGCGCCGTCCGCAGCTCAGGCTGGTCGGGAGCGACCGCGGAGACAATCCGCCCGAACACCACCCGGCTGACGAACTCGCGCATCATCCGGGCGGCTGCTTCATGACTGGCCACGCTGCGCACCAATGCAGTCAGCGCCCCACCACCGTTGGCGTCCCACACCGACAGGAAGGTGCGCAGGATACGTTCGGCGGTCTGACCGGGAGGCCCGTCGAGAACCCGGCGGGTGATGTCTTCCGGGTTGACCGGCAGCTCCAGGGCGGCGACGAACAGACCATCCTTGCCACCGAACCAGTGGTTGACCATCGCGGGATCCATCCCAGCCCGCTGGGCGATGGTCCGCACCGTAGCGCCGTCGAAACCGCGCTCGGTGAACTCCACCCTGGCCGCGTCGAGCAGCGCTGCCCGGGTATCCTCCCCGGCCCGGCGGCGACCGCGCGGCCGAGCCTGCCGGCTGCCCTGGTCCACCACGTGAAGCCCCTCTTTTTCAACGCTAGATGAAAAGGTATGCCCGACCACAGTCTGGAGTCAACGGCGGGCACAATGTCTCCATGGTCAGTATCCGCGCCACCGGGATCGGGCAACTACGGCTGGATCGGGAGAGGTTTCGCGCGCTGGCGACCGATCGCCGGGTGATCCCGGTGACCCGGACGCTGCTCGCCGATGGCGAGACGCCCCTAGGCGTTTACCGCAAACTCGCCGGAGGTCGCCCGGGCACGTTCCTGTTCGAGTCCGCGGAGAACGGCTCGTCCTGGTCACGGTGGTCGTTCGTCGGGGTGCACAGCGCCGCCACGCTCACCGAAGTGGGCGGTCATACGGTCTGGCGCGGTAAGCCCCCGGTGGGGCTGCCCGGGGTAGCGCAGGAGTGGGCTGGCACCCCGCTGGATGCATTGCGGGCGACCGTCGCGGCGCTGCACACCGAGCCCTTGCCCGATCTTCCGCCGCTCACAGGGGGAATGGTCGGGTATCTGGGCTACGACGCCGTCCGGCGCCTGGAGCGGCTGCCCGAGTTGGCCCTCGACGACCTCAAGGTGCCCGAGTTGGTGATGCTGCTGGCGACCGACCTCGCCGCGCTGGATCACCATGAGGGCACCATCACGCTGATCGCCAACGCGATCAACTGGGACGACTCCCCACACCGGGTCGATGAGGCCTACGACGACGCGGTCGCCCGGCTGGACGGGATGGTGGCGCAACTGTGCACCCCTGCACCGGCCAGCGCGGCGATCTTCAGCCGGCCGGCACCAGAATTCTTGCGCCGCCGCACCCCCGAGCAGCATTACGCCGCGGTGGAAACGGCCAAGGAGGCGATCCGCGCCGGCGAGGCCTTCCAGGTCGTGGTTTCCCAGCGGTTCGAGATGACCACCGATGCCGAACCGCTGGATATCTACCGTGTGCTGCGCACCAGCAATCCCAGCCCGTACATGTACCTCCTCACGCTGGATGAGTTCAGCATCGTCGGCTGCAGCCCGGAGTCGCTGGTGACCGTGCGCGACGGGAAGGTCACCACGCACCCGATCGCCGGCACCCGCCCCCGCGGTGCCGACCCGGACGAGGACTGCTGGCTGGAAAAGGACTTGATGGTCGACGAGAAGGAGCGCGCCGAGCACCTCATGCTGGTCGATCTCGGCCGCAACGACGTAGGCCGGGTGTGCCGACCCGGATCGGTGCACGTCACCGACTTCTTCCGGGTCGAGCGCTATAGCCATGTCATGCACCTGGTCTCTACCGTCACCGGGCAGCTGGCGCCCGGATACACCGCATTCGACGCGGTGGCCGCCTGCTTCCCGGCCGGGACGCTGTCCGGAGCACCCAAACCGCGGGCCATGGAGCTCATCGAGGAGCTCGAGCCCACCCGGCGAGGGGTGTATGGGGGAGTGGTCGGTTACCTGGATTTCGCTGGAGACGCCGACACCGCGATCGCCATCCGTACCGCGGTGGTCCGCAACGGGGTGGCCTACGTGCAAGCCGGCGGGGGCATCGTCGCCGATTCCGATCCGGTGGCCGAAGACGCCGAGTGCCTGAACAAGGCGGGTGCGGTGCTGGCCGCTATCGCCGCTGCGGGAACCATGCGCCTGGCCACCGGGGAAACCGCCGAGTCGGTACGTGCCTGATTACCCCGCGTCGCGCCGTGCACTGCTGGTCACCATCGTGGCCCTGGTTGCGGCGTCGGCGGCGCTGGCTGGGGCGGCGGCGCTGGGCTGGGCGCTGCTTGAGCTGCAGGCACCGCTTCGGGGCATCGTTGCGGTGCGCTTGACCGGCTCGCAGGTGCTGGCAGCGTTGGGCCCGCTGGCGGCGTTCGCGCTTGCGGCGGTGGCTGCGGTCCTGGCAACCGGGGGACGCCTGCGATGGCTGCTCGGCGCGTTGCTGCTCGCTGCGGCTGCGGCGCCGAGCATCGCGGTGCTGCGGGTTTTCGACACCCGCTGGCTCACCGGGGTCGCGATGTCGGCGCCGGATCGGCCCCCGCGATCAGTGCCGCTTGGTCCGCCCACGATCCTGATCGCTGGCCCGATTCTCGCCGCGGTAGGGGCGGGACTGCTCACTGCGGCCGGTATCGCGCTACTCACCAAGGGACACCGCATGCCCCGGCTAGGCCGCCGCTACCAGTCACCGGTGGCCCGATCGGGGGGGCGGGTACCGCCAGACGACCCACGATTGTGGGAACGGCTGGACGCCGGCGAGGACCCGACCGCGCCGGGACACCCCCGGTGAGCTGACGCCGAACAGTCCGGAGCTAGCATCGGTACCCGGCTGCGCACGGGGGCGGAAGGGGAGAGGGCTTGAGCGTCCTGGAAGCAATCCTCGAAGGGGTGCGAGTCGACCTCGCGGCCCGCGAAGCCGCTGTCGCCTTCTCGGAAATCAAGCGGCGCGCTTCCCGGGTACCGGCTCCCCGCGACGCGATGGCCGCGTTGCGCAGCCCGGGGATCGGCGTCATCGCGGAGGTGAAGCGGCGCAGCCCATCCAAAGGCGTCCTGGCCGACATTCCCGACCCGGCTGCGCTTGCCGTTGACTACGCCGAGGCGGGCGCCCGCATGATCAGCGTGCTCACCGAAGGCCGGCGTTTCGGCGGCTCGCTGGCCGATCTGGATGCCGTTCGCGCCGTGGTAGACGTGCCGGTCTTGCGCAAGGACTTCATCGTCAGCCCCTACCAGGTGCACGAAGCCCGCGCGCACGGCGCGGACGTGGTGCTGCTGATCGTCGCGGCGTTGGAACAGAACGCGCTGGTCGCCCTGGTCGATCGGGTTGAGTCGCTGGGGATGGCGGCGTTGGTCGAGGTGCACACCGCCGAGGAGGCCGACCGCGCGCTGGAGGCCGGCGCGACCCTGATCGGAGTCAACGCCCGCGACCTGCACACGCTGGACGTCAACCCGGCGGTCTTCAGCAAGATCGCGCCAGGACTGCCGCCGGATGTGCTGCGGGTCGCCGAATCCGGAGTGCGAGGACCAGCCGACCTGATGGCCTACGCCGGTGCGGGCGCCGATGCGGTGCTGGTCGGCGAGGGTCTGGTGACCAGCGGCGACCCGAAAGCCGCGGTCACCCAGCTGGTCACTGCCGGGTCGCACCCGGCCTGCCCCAAGCCGGTCCGGTGACGGAGCCCATGACGAACATGGTCAGCACCGAAGCCAAGCTGAGCATGGCCCAGCCAGATGTCCACGGTCATTTCGGACGCTACGGCGGCCGGTTCGTACCCGAGGCGCTGATCGCCGCCCTCGACGAGCTCACCACCGCCTATACCGCCGCACGGTCCGACCCGGAGTTCACCGCACGGCTCAACGGCCTGTTTGCCGACT
>DASQVU010000228.1:0-9318 GCA_035640615.1 Pseudonocardiaceae bacterium | reverse complement strand
TCAGCCAGTCGACGTCCCACCTCGTCGAGAGCGACCGCGGTGTGGGTGCGCTTGTGGGAATCGGTCCCGATCATCACCATGTACAGCTCCCCCTCGGATCATCGGTGTCCAGAAGCGACCGAGCGAGGCGGGCACGTCTCTATCGAACAACCAGGCAGGCTCCTGACTTGTTAAATCACCGGCAGACGGGCGAGATCTGCAGTCTCGTAGCGTCTAGTGGTCGGTCGGTCCAGGTTCGCAGTGCTCCTTGCCGCCTACATCGGTTGGCTCGCTGATAGCGTGCCCTCGCCGACCGGCCCCCGCTGTGGTGTGGCTCGACAGAGGCCTGTGCTCGTTTCTTCAAGTCAGGGTGACCACCATGGCGAACCCTATTTGCCGTTGCTGGGATGCCGGGAGACTGCCTACCGTGATCACGATCGGGATCGATCCGCACAAGTCCTCGCTCACTGCCGTTGCCGTCGACGTTTCTGGCCATCCGGTTGCGCAGCGCCGGTTTGTTGTCAACGCCGGAGCTTTTCGGCAGCTGATCAAGTGGACACAGACTTGGCCGGAGCATCGCTTCGCCGTCGAAGGTGCTCACGGTCTTGGCCGGGGTATCGCGCAGCAACTGGCTGCCGCCGGCGAGCATGTGGTCGATGTCCCGGCCACGCTGTCGGTGCGGGCCCGGCTGCTGACCACGGGCGGGGGCCGCAAAACCGATGTCACTGACGCCCTCAGTGTCGCCCAGGTGGCCCTGCACCGCAGCGACCTTCGGGTGGTCACCGTGGAAAATCAAACGACCATCTTGCGGCTGCTGTCCGAACGCCGCGACGATTTGGCCCAGGAACGTGCTCGCCTACTCAACAGGCTGCATGTATTGCTGCGCGACCTCATTCCGGGTGGTGCTGCTCAGGGCCTGTCCGCGGACAAGGCGGCCGCGCTGCTGCGCACCGTCCGTCCCGGCACCGCGACCCAGGCATGTCGCCGGGATCTGGCCCGTGAGCTGCTCAGCGACCTGCGCCGCATCGATCAACGCCTCAAAGACAACAAGGCCCAGGCCCGCGACGCCCTGGCCGCCACCGGCAGCACTCTCACCAACATCCACGGCCTCGGACTCGTCCTGGCCACCAAAATCCTCGGCCACGTCGGCGACATCACTCGATTCCCCACCGCCGACCACTTCGCCAGCTACACCGGCACCGCACCACTCGATACCTCCAGCGGCGACCAGATCCGACACCGACTCAACACCGGCGGCAACCGCCAGCTCAACTCGGCACTGCACACCATCGCCGTGTGCCAAGCCCGCGATCCCGGCCCGGGACGTCTGTACTTCCAGCGCAAACTCGCCGAGAACAAGACCGAAAACGAAGCCCGCCGCGCCCTCAAACGACGCCTCGCAAACATCATCTACCGACATATCCGTCGAGATCAACAACGGCGCTTGCAACTCGCGGCTTGACACACAGAGGCGCTATCAGGCCACGCCCCGCTCGGCACGGCACCCGGCGGGGCCGCACATCCCGAACAAGCCACCAACCCCCAGGCCAGAGCAACGAAGAAGCGAGCGAACCCCACCGGATGAAACGATCATGACATAGAGACGAAGAGGCCGTGGGTTCAAATCCCACCATCCTGACCAGAAACCGCAGGTCAGGGGTCTGCATCGGCCACTAGCTGATCAACTTTTCAGACCATACAGCTGCGAAGTACAGCAGCGGCGGTTCACCGTTAGGGCTTGCCCCACCGTTGGACGGCTTCCTGGGCCACCGCCGCAGGATGTCGATGCGTCCATATCAATGGTTACGTTGACTGGAGCGTGCCCCAGGACTCGGCGGGCGTCGGGTACGGTGACCTGCCCGAGCTCGCCTGCGGTGCCTCGTGACGCACTCAAACCGTTTGACGGTGATCGGCAACTGACGCGACGGTGGCGGCCCTGACGACTGCGGGCGAGGTGGCGGTTGTGTGCGTCGTGCCGGTAAACACGAATGCGCGCTTGGCACCAAGCGAAGTGGTCGTAGCACCGCCGGGTGTCTAGTCGCAACTGCTTGACGGTCTGGCGTGGTGCGGCCCGCCAGGAAGGCATGAACGGCGAAGTGGTCGTCATCGGGGGATCGCAACCTGGTCGGTTCTTCCGGCCCAGCTGGCCTGCTCGTAGTTCACGATCGAAAAAGCGGAGGCCTGGTGCTCCGCCATGAAGTCGCGTGCTCCGCGCCAGGTGAACAGACCACGTCTGCCCTGGGCAGACCGGGCGCTGTTCGCGGCGTTGACGCCGCTGCTGTCCAAGGCCTGCCAACTACATCGGCTCGTCAGTCCAGAGACGTTGTTGCGGTGGAACCCGAGGCCCGGTGAAACGACGGTGGATCCGGCCGCGACGCCACAGCCCGAGCCGCTCGACAGCACCGCAGCTCCGTAGGCTGGTGCTGCGGTTGGCGTCGGAACTCGACCTGGGGATGCCGCCGATCCTCCACCGAAGCTCCGTGTCGCGACTGCCTCTGACGAACTCGCTCAGGCAGTCTGAGCCCCCAGACAGCAAGCCACTCAGGGCGACTGCATCAGACAACGCAACAAAGCCAAATGAGTTCCATAGATAGGGTCCGCACTTCGGATAATGTTACGCTGAAATGAATGGCGAGGTTCACGAGGTTGCCAATTCGCCCGGCGCGCACGGCAAGTGGCCGCAGCCGGGAGACGGTGCCGGCTGCGGCCGCAGGGTTTCGACGACCTACCCGGACGACATGCCGCGAGGACGTGGCGGGACGAATGCCCTAGTTGTATCCCATGCCTTTGGGCGTTGGGGAGTTGTATCCCATGCCGTTGGTGCACGCGGTGGCAACGACCGCCGTCGCGGCGCACTCGCCGCTGGTGGCGGCACCGGCCGCCGGCGCGGCCGCGCCGGAAACGCCGAGGATACCCACTGCGATGATGTTCAGCGCCACCGCGGAGCCGGTGGCGACCGCTCGGTGAACCCGCATAATTCCTCCCCTTGGTCAATCGCGGAGACTGACTTTTCGAGCCATGCGAACAGTCGCAGATTCGCTATAATCGGCGAGCAATTGCCGGTGAATGATCGGCCAACGTGAAGCGACGGTTTGCACCGCGAATAGGATCGCTGAACAATCACCGAATTGGATATTTATCGGAGGCAAAGGCAAGGTGACCGTATGACGAGATCAACGACTTAAATACACCTATTGTTAATCTGATGTTTTCCTCCTATTATTGTTTTTGTGTGGCGTCCGGGGGGTGGTGTTGATCTCCTGATCGGTCGGGACGGCGAGTTGTCCCGGCTAGTCAGATGGGTGCGCGACCTGGCCGCCGGTCGTGGTCGCGCCGTGCTGGTGGAGGGCGAGCCGGGCATCGGCAAGTCCACGATGGTTCGGGCCGGATGCGCCTTCGCCGCCGATTCGGGCTGCCAGGTGTACTGGGGAGCCGGTGATGAGCTCGGGCAGGCCCTGCCGTTGCTGCCCCTGCTGGATGGCTTACAGATCAACACCTCCGCGCCGGATTCCCGGCGCCGCACCGTCGCCGAGTTGCTGCGCGGCGAGGCCGCCGTCGGCAAGGGCGCCGACCTGGCCGCCACGGCCGCCGAGCAACTGCTCGCCCTGGTGGAACAGCTCTGCCAGGTCCGGCCGACCGTGCTAGTGGTCGACGACCTGCAGTGGGCCGACCGGGTAACGGTGGCGGTGTGGAGCCGGCTCGCCCGGTCGGTCCGGCAACTCCCGCTTCTCCTGATCGGCGTGTTGCGCCCGGTGCCGCGCCGCGATGATCTGCGGGCGCTGCGCCGGATCGTCGGGCCGGCCGAGCGCCTCCGGTTGGGCCGGCTTGCGGAACCGGCGGTGCTCGAGCTGGTGGCCACGCTGGCCGACGGCAAGCCGGGTGAGAACTTGCTGCGGCTGGCCGACGGGGCGGCCGGAAACCCGTTGTACCTCACCGAGTTGGTCGACGCGCTGGCCAGAAGCTCGTGCCTGGTCGTCGACGACGCGGGAATCGCGGAGCTGACCGGCGGCCCCACACCGGACTCGCTGCCGGCGGCGATCGCGGACCGGCTGGGCTTCCTACCGGAGTGGGTGCGAACCCTGCTGCGGGCGGCGGCGTTGCTGGGGGTCGACTTCTCGGTCGCGGACCTGACGATCGTGGTGGGTTCCGGGCTGGCCGAGCTGCTGCCCGCCCTTGACGAGGCGCGGGCCGCCGGGGTGCTGGTGGAGGCCGGTGACAACCTGGCATTCCGGCATCCGTTGATTCGGACGGCCTTGTACGACGAGATGCCGGCGGCGGTGCGGGTCGCCTGGCATCGGGCCGCCGCGCGAGCGTTGGCCGGGGCCGGCGCGCCGGTCGATCGAGTGGCCAGGCAGCTGCTCCCCACGATATCCACAAACGACAGTCGGGAGCCTGTGCCTAGCTGGGTGGTGCGCTGGCTCCTCGACGCGGCCCCGCCGCTGATCGGCCAGGCGCCCGCGGTCGCGGTCGAGATCCTGCGCCGCGCGGTGCGGGACGCGCCGGCCGGCGACGCGGTGATCGGCGTGCTGTCGTGCCGGTTGGCTGATGCGCTCTACCGGGCGGGCGACATCGCCGAGGCCGAGCGGGTGGCCTGCCGCGCGCTGCAGCGCGTCAGCGACCCCGATCTGCTCGTCGACCTGCACATGACGTTGACCCAGTGCCGCGGGATGACCGGCCGCTGCGCCGAATCCCTCGCCGTGCTGAACCGGGCCATGACCCAGCCGGGCCTTCAAGCCCGGCACCGGGCCCGGCTGCTGGTGCTCACCGCGCGAACGCACCGGGATCTCGGCCAGGTCGACACCGCCGGCCGGGTCGCCACCGCGGCACTGGCTGAGGCAAGCCAGATCGAAGATCGCTGGGCGATCGGGTGGGCGCTGCACGTGCTGAGCCTGGTCGCGATGATGCGGGGCAAGTGGACCGAGGCGCTGCCGGTGTTCGAGCGCGCGATGGCCGTGGCGCAGGGCGATCCCACGTTGATTGATCTCAGCCTGCTGCTGCAAATCAACCAGGCGGTCACCCTTGGCGATCTCGATCGCTACCCGGAGGCGCTTGCCGCCGCCGAGCGGGCGCGCCAACTGGCCGACCGCACCGGCAGTGTGGTGCGGCTGATTCAGGCCCAGAGCGCCCTCGGGCAGCTGCTGCTGGACACTGGCCGGTGGGACGACGCACTGGCCGAAGTGGACGTTGTCCCGGACGATCTCAAGGATCCGAGCGTGGTGTGCTGCGACCACGGGGTCGCCGCAATCATCCACTTCCACCGTGGTGAGGCCGCCGCGGCACGCCGGCATCTGGACGTCGCGGCGCCGTATTCGGAACGAATCGGCGATCGGGTGGTGGGTCCACTGGTGCATGCCCGCAGCATCGCCTTCGAGCAGGCCGGTGCGCCGGATCGGGCGCTTGCCGCGCTGACCGCCCGGCTGACCAACGAGGACGAGGTCGAGGACCTGCTCGGCGACGTCGCCCGGCTGGCCGTGGCGATCGGCGACGCGGGGACCGCGGCCGAGATCGAGTCACGGGTCCGCGCCATCGCCGCCGAGTCCGCTGTGCCCCATCGCAGCGCGATGGCTTTGTACTGCCGCGGTCTGGTTGAGCGGGACGCGGCGACGCTGTTGCGCGCCGCCGACGGCTACCGCGACGTGGACCGTCCGCTGGCCAGGGCCAAGGCACTGGAGGCCGCCGCGATCGCGTTCGCCGAAGCCGAAGATCGCGGCTCGGCGCGGGCCGCCTTCACCTGCGCGCTCGACCTCTACACCGGTCTCGGCGCGCAGTGGGATGTGGCGAGGCTGCGCGCCCGGTTTCGTGCGTTCGGCATTCGGCGCGGTCCGCGGGTGAAGCATCGGCGCGCTACGCACGGCTGGGACAGCCTCACTCCGACCGAGGCCACCATCGCCGGACTCGTGGTGGAAGGCCTGTCGAATCCACAGATCGCGGCCCGGCTGTTCCTGTCGCCGCGCACTGTTGCCACCCACGTTTCGCACATCCTGAGCAAGCTCGGCGTGCACTCGCGCATCGACATCGCCCGGGAAACCGCCCGCCACTACTCCGCCTGGGGCTGATCGGTTTGCCGCCAATCGGTTGTCGCAGATTGGTTTTCAGAGCCGATGACTGCCGGAATGCTTGACACGGCTCCATAACGGCACGGCATACCACCACAGCGCGAACCAGCCCAGCGCCCCGGCAGTGATCCAGATGGCGACCTCGGGGCCCACGGTGACGCTCAGGATCAGCAGCAGGGCGGAATTGATCGAGAGCGTCAGCAGCACCAGGCCGAACAGCGCGAAACGATTGGACGCCAGCACCAGCTGCCGCTTGAGCCGTCGCTGGAACACCAAGCGGTGGAAGGCCGCCGGCGCGATCAGCAACGCGTTGGCCGCGGCCCCAAGGACCAGCGCACCGACGTAGACCCTGCGTTCGAATTCGGTGACCGTGGCAAACCGCGGGGTGAAGGCGACGGTCAGCAGGAACGCGAGCAACAACTGCACGCCGGTCTGTGCGACCCGAACTTCCTGCAGTATCTCGGCATAGTTTCGGTCCAGCCGCTGGGTGGGCGTCTCCCGGCGAGCCATGAAGTTCCACTGGTCATGCACGTCCGGTTGCTCAAGCCATACCGGCCGATCCATGGGCGTGCTCTTCTCGATCCCGTTCACCTTCATGCCCTAACCGTGCGCGCCACGGCCGGGTGAGACATCGGTCGGCCGACGGATGTCGGAAGGGGCTGATGCGCCTGATGTCAAGCCGCTGATGGCTCAGCTTCGGGTGGGGAGGTGATGCCACTCAGCCCGCTCGGACCCGCCGGCCCGAATCACCCGCGTCTCCAGGAGCTGGCGGACCACACCGAAGCCGAAGTCACGTTCCAGCTCGCTGGCTCGCGCGCTCAACGTCTGCACTCCCTGCCCGGCGGCGTGCTCACCCAGCACCCGGACCAGGGCGCTCTTGCCGATCCCGGCAGATCCCTGGATGACCAGCACGCCCCCTGTCCCCGCCCAAAGCAGCGATCGCTCCTTCAAGGTGCGCCAACTCCGCGCCGCGCTCCAACAGTCCTGTTGTCGTCGGGCGCGCGCCCCCTGCCATGCCGAAAGCGTAGGGCCCAAACATCCTGTACCCGACCCTGAAACCTCCGTCATCCGATCCGATGCCACCCCACCAGCACCGACACCACACTCTTAACCGGCATGCCACATCAAAGTCACACAGATTTTCTGCTGTCGCCCAGATTTTGGCGGAAAAAGGTGCTGTGATGCATCCATACCTGAATTATGTTTACGTCACGATGGTGCGTGAGGAGCGGGAACGCCAAGCCGAACACCAACGGCTAGTGACATTAGCTCGCCGTCTACGCCGCCAACACCGGCGAATAAAGACACCGCACGCATCGATTGGCGTCCTCCGCCGGCGTAGAACACCCGCACTCCAGCCAGAGATCGCGCCAGAGCATCCCGAGCGGCACTGTTGCGTCCTGGGATGAGAGCAGCGGTTGCGATGCTTGATGCATGCGCGCCGCTCGCTGCCTCGCCCCGCCCGTTGCGCCCTCGGCGTTCGCTGGGTTCCGCTTCCCGCCAGAGGTGATCACCTTGGCGGTGCGGTGGTATCTGCGTTTCGGTCTCTCTTACCGTGATGTGGAAGAGCTCCTCGCCGAGCGAGGCATCACGGTTGACCACGTCAGCATCTTTCGCTGGGTGCAGCGCTTCACGCCGCTACTGGCGCAGGCGGCACACCCCTGCCGGCACCGTGTCGGGGACCGCTGGTGGATGGATGAGACTTACCTCAAGGTGTCCGGTCGGTGGCGCTACGTATACCGGGCGATCGACCAGTTCGGGGCAGGTCATCGACGTGTATGTGTCCCCGCGGCGAGACGGTGGCGCGGCCCGGTGTTTTTTCACCCGGGCGCTGGCCACCACGAAGGTGATCCCGGTGGAGGTCACCACTGACAAGGCGGCGGTCTACCCGACTGTGATCACCGACTGGCTCTGGGCCGACTACCAGGACTTCATCAGCCGGGACCTGTCTGACATCGCCGTGGAGTATCTGTTCGTGGACGCCATCTTTGAGTCGCTGCGCCGTCACGGAGCCAAAGAGGCCCTGCTAGTGGCCTGGTGCATCGCGTCCGACGGGCGCAAACACCTGTTGCACCTGGCGGTGGGCAACAAGGAATCCCAGTCGTGCTGGACTGAATTTTTCCGCAGCCTGCTGGCCCGGGGGATGCGCGCACCCACCACTGTCACCAGCGACGGAGCACCGGGACTGATCAATGCCATCACGGCGTGTTTCCCGGCCAGCATCCGGATTAGGTGTTGGTTTCACCGACTGGGCAATATCCGGGCCAAATTGCCTGATGAGGCCGCCGGCGAGGTCATGGCGCACCTGTATGCCGTGCGCGATGCACCCACGCTGGATGCGGCCCGGGTCGCGGCAGACCGGTTGATCAATACCTATCGGCGCGAGTATCCCGCAGCCATCACCTGCTTCGTCGACGACCTGGATGCGTTGCTGGCCATCCACCGCGTGCCAGTGCGCCACCGCATCCGGGTCCGCACGACCAACCTCGCCGAGCGCAGCTTCGTCGAAGAACGTCGGCGCACCAAGGTCATCCCTCGATTCCCGGACGAAAAAGCCGCGCTCAAACTCGTGTTCGCCACCATGATCCGCGCCGCCGACCGCTGGTGCCGAGTGTCGATCAGGGCACTGTTGCATTGAGCAAAGGGCATCCTCGGCACGGCTCGAAGCAGCAAAACAGGCTCTACAATCCCCGTGGAGAACCATGACAAACCGGGCATCTCAGCCCTGCCGTGGGGCTTCTGGGTGGGCAGATGAGACCAGTTCGAGTGGGCCGACCGCTCAATGCAACAGTGCCTCCCGATGCTTTCCCGACATTGCGCTTGAGGCGATCCGCGCGGCGGCTCAAGCGGTCGAATCCGCCGCAACGTAGTAGCGAAACCCGGCAGCCCTGAACTGGTGGCCAACATCTCGCTGTTCACCAGCTTCGCGGACGGAGTGCTCGTCGACGGCACCGCGGGGCCACCATCGTCGAGGAAATCGCACCGCATACCGGTGATCTCATGCTGACTGATCACCGGATCAACGGTTTCCACGGTACTGAACTCGACGTCCTCCTCCGAGGCACCGGTGTCGACATTGTCATCTTTACCGGTGTCGTCATCAACATCGCGGTGGAAAGCACCGCGCGAGCTGGCGCCGATCTCGGCTTTCGAATCCTGGTCGTCTCCGACGCCGGGTCTGTTGCATTGAGGCGAAAGGCGTCCTCGCCACCGCCCAAAGCAGCAAAGCAGGCCCCTTAAAAAACCATGACAAACCTGGCATCCGAGGCTTGCTGCATGGCTT
>DASQVU010000227.1:0-2508 GCA_035640615.1 Pseudonocardiaceae bacterium | reverse complement strand
GTGTCGGTGTCGTTGTCCTGTTCGGCCGAAGCGGGTCTGAGATCGACGTCGAAGTGCGCAGCGGTGGTGCTGGCCGCCGCCCGCGGCGTGACCTCGGCCAAATCCGGTCGGGTCAGCTCGCCGCCGCTGGCAGTGGGCAGCTCGTTCGCGGCAGCGGCTGGTCGAGAAGCCGGGTTGTGGGCTGGTTTCTGTCCTGCGCCGGCGTCGTGTTCGGGCGGGCGCGGACTGGCGCTCATCGCGGCGGTCGTCACCGCCGGCCCGGCCTGGACCGGCTCGAACGGGTTGTTGTCGTGGTCCACTTGGCAAACACCTCGCTGGTAGCGTGTGGGCCCTGCTCCAGCGGCTACCCACGCCGGCAGCGCGCTAAGCGAAGTACTGGTGCGGCATTCGCCGGGCTTTGTTAAGACGAGCCAGGTACCACGCGGACGGGCGGGTGCCCTGGCGCGTCACGGCAGACCAGCATAGGCGTGGCCGTGGGCCCTGGAAGGTTCCGGGCCAGCGGCAGACCCCAAGTGGCCCTCCAGCCGGGGATACTGGGCCTGGGCCTATTGCGTCTCGATCTCAAGATCGATCAGCTGGCCGCGGGCCCGCAGGGTCTGCAGGTGCACCACCTCGCGGCTGGCGGCGGTCGGTATTCCCGCCACGGTGGGACGCTCCCGAGTAGCCGCGCGCCACTCGGCTGGGGTAATCCCGGGTCCGCGGCCGCCGTAAAGGTCCCGGCGGAACTCGGTCAGACGCTGCTGCACTAGGTCACGTTCGGCCGCGGGGTTACTGTCCTGGGTGCGATCGTTGCCCTGGTCGGCGGCGTGCACGGGTGTCATCGAGTTACCTCCCGGGTTGTCAGATGCCGGCGGCGTTGGCGTAGTACTGCTGGTCTTCGCGCCAGCCGCCCTGCCCATGCCGATGTGTTGGTGGCCGTGGGTGAACTCAATGCCCCATCCATTTGACCATCTTGAAGCCCAGTTGGGTCTCGATACGCAGGCGCAGCGGTGCGCCGTGCTCGATGGGCAGCGGGCCGCCGTTCATCTCCACCACGAGGATGGTTTGTGGTTTGGTAGCCAGCCAGATCGGGATCGTGCCGTAGAAGTAACCGAAGCGGCCCTCGCCTTCGGTGATGCCCTTATCGTCAAAGGCGTAGAACACCAGCGTGTCCGCCTCCGGGGTGGGCTTCACCAGCTCGATCAGGCGACTCAGCGGGATGCCGGACCATTGTGCGGTGGCAGTCCAGCCCTGGATGCAGTTGTGTTTAGTGATCTGCGTCTGGATGCCCAGGCCGCGCAGGTCTTCCAGGGACAACAGCGCTGGGGCCTGCACCAGTCCACCGACCGGCAGCCGGAAATCCCGGAACCCCCCGCTGGCCAGCCGCTCATAATCCTGGCTGGTTGGGGGGTAGCCGTTGACCCGGTGATAGGGCGAGATCGCCTGAGGGCTGAAATGCTGGCGGGAGCGAAAGGCCCGGGACAGCACGCGTTCAAAGGGGTCAACCACTCGGCCGAGGAAGCGTTGGGTCAATCGCCGGTAGCGCAGCGAGAACCAGGTGATAACCACATGGAACAGCAGGATGAGGAAGAGGCCGGTTAATCCCACGGCAAGGGCGAGTTGGGTGTTGGCTTGGTAGCTGCCCAGCACAATCGCGGCGAACTCGTGCGGCACCCCGTGGATAATCACCATGATGGTGTGCACGAAGGTGAACGCGGCGAAGGCGCACAAGCCCAGGAAGTGCAGGCTGCGGGCGCCCTGCTTGCCGCCGAAGATCGTCGCGTACCACGGGAACTGGGCGATGACCGAGGGAGACATCGCGGCGCCGGTGGCGATCTGCAGCGGCGCCAAGATGAAGATCACGACGAAGTAGGACAGTTTCTGCACCGCGTTGTAGGGCTGACCCGGAATCAGCGGTGGGTAGTGGAAGCTGAGGTAGGACCCGGCCGCGCGCACCGCGTCCGGCAGGATCGACCAACTCGTGGGGATCAGGTAGCGCCAGTAACCGGTGGCGAACACTAGGGCGACGTATACCGCCCCGGTGAGGATCCAGAACTGGATAGACATGAAATGCCAGTGCCGCCCTAGCCCGAGGTTTTTGCGACCGGGCAGGGCCACCACCGGTGACCAGGATTCCTCCTCATCCAGCGACGACCACGGTTTGCGGGAATCAGCGCTAAACACCTTGCGGGAAAACCGCAACCATTCCCGACCCGGCGGGCAGTCATCCCTCCAGTACAGCTTCGGGAACGCCGAGAGGATCTCCAGGCCACTGCGGGCCAGCAACAACATGAAAAAGATGTTCAAAAAGTGAGTCACCACGATCCAATAGGGGAAAAACCTCACTCATCCCTCCTAAAACCAGCGGAGCCTTAAATCCGTGGGGAAGTCGACACCATCGATGCGGTAACGCCCATAGGCCAAGCGATTGCCAGGAAATCCCCCAACCACAACAGCCGCTTGGGATCCATCACTGCGGCCAAACCACCCGGCAGCGGCAACCGCAACCCACCCGAGGCCGCCATCCCT
>DASQVU010000226.1:0-8030 GCA_035640615.1 Pseudonocardiaceae bacterium | reverse complement strand
ACGGGTCGGTCAACCGGGTTGCGACGGACAGCAGCAGGGGTTCGGAGAACGCGGGACCGATCAACGTGACGCTGGCTAGCCGCCCATCCTCGGTTGAGCCCGGCCGGCACGGTTACCGCTGCCAGGTCGAGCAGGTTGACGAACTGGGTGAAGCGGCCGAGCACCGTGTTGCGCCTCAAGGGTGACTCGGCGATGTCGTCGATGGTGAACGTGGTCGGCACGGTTGGCATGATCAGCAGGTCGGTGCTCTGCCAGAGCTGATCGGTCCAGTGCCGCAGTTCCTGGAGTCGATGAGCGGCCCGGAAAGTGTCCGTGGCGGTGAACCGCCGGCCGTCCTCGACGACTGGCACGGGTGGCCTCCCTCGTCGCTACCGGTACCTCCACAGCGCCAGATGCCGGCTCCGCAGCAAGCGGCCGACCCTTGTGTGCCGGCTACCGGCGCTTCCATACTCGACGGTGTCCGCCAAAGTCGTGGCCGAGCCCGTTCGGGCGATCACCGTGATAGCGCTCGCTACCTTCCTCGCGCTTCTTACCGGCGCCTTGGTGGGGGCACCGGCCGGCACCGCCAAGCCATCAGCCATGGGTGCTGTGGCCACCGGCACCGGTGGCGCGGTGGCCACCGTCGATGCAGATGCCAGCCGAGCCGGCATCGACGTGCTCCGCGAGGGCGGTAACGCGATCGATGCGGCGATCGCGGCAGCTGCCACGCTCGGGGTCACCGAGCCGTACTCGGCCGGGATCGGCGGTGGCGGATTTCTCGTCTACTTCCAGGCGGGTACGCACCGCATATTCACCCTGGACGGCCGGGAAACCGCGCCGGCGGCGATGCGCCCCACCTCGTTCATCGATCCGGCGACTGGGCATCCGCTGCCCTTCACCGACGCCGTGACCAGCGGCTTGTCGGTAGGTGTCCCCGGCACGCCGGCCACTTGGGCGCAGGCGCTTGATCGCTGGGGGACCCGGAGCCTGGCACGGGTACTGCAGCCGGCGATCCAGGTCGCTGACCGCGGGTTTGTGGTGGATGAGACGTTCGCCAAGCAGACCGAGGACAACGCCGCCCGGTTCGCACATTTCGGCTCCACAGCTGCGTTGTTCCTGCCGCATGGCGGCCCGCCGGTGGTCGGCAGCACGTTGCGCAACCCGGACCTGGCCCAGACCTACCGCCAGCTCGCCCGCCGCGGGGTGGACTGGCTATACCGCGGCCCACTGGCCGGTGAGATCGTGCATGCGGCGCAGCACCCACCGCTGGTCTCGGGTGATCCCTACCGTGCCCGCCCCGGGCTGCTGGCAACATCCGATCTGAGCACCTACCGGGCCCTTGCTCGCGATCCCACCCACGTCCAGTACCACGGCTTGGACGTCTACAGCATGGGGCCGCCGTCGTCAGGGGGTGCAACAGTCGGCGAGGCGCTGAATATCCTCTCGCACGCGCACCTGGCTCCGGCCGATCCGGTGGCGGCGCTGCATGATTACCTGGAAGCCAGCCGGCTGGCCTTCGCCGATCGCAACCGTTACGTGGGGGACCCCGATCAGCTCCGGGTGCCGCTGGACCAGCTGCTCTCGCCGGGTTTCGGCGCGCAGCGGGCGTGCCTGCTCGACCCGTGGCACGCCGCGACCGGCCCGGTACCACCCGGCACCCCGAACGGCGACTACCACGGTTGCCCAACGGCCGGCGGCTCGACCGGCCGGACGCCGCACGAAGGTCCGAACACCACCAACCTGGTAACCAGCGACCGGTGGGGCAACGTGGTGGCCTACACGCTGACCATCGAACAGACCGGCGGCAGCGGGATTGTCGTTCCCGGCCGCGGTTTCCTGCTCAACAACGAGCTGACCGACTTCGACTTCGCTCCCACCCAAGGGGCGCAACCGGATCCGAACCTGCCCGCTGCCGGCAAGCGACCGCGTAGCTCGCTGGCTCCCACGATCGTCCTGCGGCACGGATCGCCGATGCTCGCCATCGGTTCGCCAGGCGGTGCGACGATCATCACCACCGTGTTGCAAATCCTGGTGAATCGGCTCGATCTCGGCATGACCTTGCCCGAGGCCATCGCTGCACCGAGAGCCAGCCAGCGCAATACCGCCACCACCGAGGCTGAACCGGGATTTCTTGACCGGTACGAGGCAGCGCTGAAGGCTCGCGGCCAACAATTCACCACCAATCCGGAAATAGGGGCGGCGACGGGCCTGGAGTTCCGCGGAGGTGGTGAAGTACTCGCCGCGGCGGAGCCGGTGCGCCGTGGTGGCGGCAGTGCCCTGGTGGTGCGCCCCCGCTGACCGCTCCCAGTGCGGCCTGCCGCCACCCGGTCGGTGGGCGGAGCGATCCCGGCGGTAAGCGGCGTTGCGTGACGGCGTCCGAACAATCCAGCCACCGCGTGGTGGCGGCCGATAACGCAGGGCAAGAACACCATTCCACTGGGAGCAGCCGGTGGACCGCTGGTCGCGCAGCGGAACGGCCGGGTGGCGGGTCTACACGAAGGTGAGCTACGCTACACCCGAGTGAGTTAATGGCATGCTCACTGCATGTTACTATATGAACGGGAATGCCGAGAAGCTGGAGGTGAAGATGATCCCCGCCTGCACTGTCGCGGTCAGCGCCACTGCCGATCCCGGCGGCGTTGAGATCGGTTGGTATGCGCCCAACGGGAACGGGGTAGAGATCGGCTGAGTCCTTTCCCACCCCGCTCAATCACTGACGCGCGCTGATCAGGGGCTGTAGGCGGGAGAGGATGCAGCCCTTAAGCCACGGCGGGAGGCTCGTGTGCATGCGAAATGGCGCCTGCGAGGCGCCTCGGCATGGCGTGGCCGAGCCGTCGCTTCGAAAGTCTTCGCGGCCATTCTCACCGTCATCGCCGGCGCGGCTGCGGCCGCTGTCGTGGGTACCGCGACGGTTCAACCGAATCTGGGCACATTGTTTGGCGGCCTCGGGTTGGCGGCAGCCTTCGGAATCGCCCGAGCTCTAGCCATCGAAGTCGAGGTCCGCCGGGATAGCGTACGGATCACTCCCACCGAGATCCCGCTGGTCTTCGGCCTGCTGTACCTGCCTGCGCCGATCGTGCTGGGGGCCTACGTCGGCGTTGTGGTCATCGCCCGGTTGGTGCGCCGCGATCCGATCTCCAAGCTGCTGTTCAACGCCTCGTACGCCACGCTGACCATCGCAGGCACCGATCTAGCGGCCCGCTTGGTATTCGAGCCGGTCTGGCCCGGGCTACCGAAATGGGGTGCGGTACTGGCCGGGTTCGTCCTCGCTCACGGCGTGACATCCTGGCTGACCTGGCTGTTCATCGTGCTGCTGGATCGCCGACGCCCGGGCGAAAGCGCGCGCCCGGTGGTGCACCTTTACCTGACCGGGCTACTCAATGCCGCCTTGGGTGTCACCGCTGCGGAAATGGTCCGGACAGTGCCGTGGGGTCCGGTGCTGGTGGCGTTGCTAGGCGCGGCGCTGGCCGCCGTGTACTGGGCCTACTACGGGCTGCTTCGCGATCATCGTGATCTCGGTGTGCTCAACGATTTCAGCCTCGGGGTGGCCGCAGTCGGCCGGGGCGGGGACGATGATGCGCCGGAACTCGATGAAGACGCTTGGAGCGCGGCGATGGAGCTGGCGCGCGAGCAGCTCAACGCCACCCGGGTGGTCTTGCAGCGGGTAGTCGCCCCAGGTGCCACTGCGCCGAGCGGGTCGCACACCGTGGTCGCGGGGCGACCCCTGCCGCACCCGTTGACCCAGTACGACGTCCTGGCGAGTGCTCCACCCGGTCGCACCGGGCAGGTGATGCGCCTGCTGGACAGCGACCCGGACCCGGCTGTCGCCGCGGCGCTGGCCGCGCGGGAAGCCTCCGAGATGCTGGTGGCGCCGCTGCGGGGATCCGATCAGCTGCTCGGAGTTCTCGAGGTCCATGACCGGCACAGCCGCCTGTATGGCTTCAGCGACGCGGACCTGCGGCTGGTTGAGACCCTGGCCAGCCACCTCACCACCGCCCTGGACAATTGCCGGCTGCTGGCCCGGCTGCGCCACGACGCCTATCACGACAGCCTCACCAACCTGCGTAACCGGCTGGGTTTCTGCGCGGCCGCAGCCGAGATACTGCGCCGGGACGCCAGGTCCTGCGCGGTGGTGATGATCGAACTGGGATTGCTGTCCGCGGTGAACGACGCGCTGGGCCAGGTCTGGGGCGATCAGGTCATCCTGGGCGCGGGCGAGCGCCTGTGCCGCACCCTGCCTGACCGCGTACTGACCGCCCGGTTGGAGGGCGACACCTTCGCTGTGTTGCTGACCGACGTCGACGCGCAGCAGGCGCTGCGCCTGGCCCAGCGAGTGCAGGCAGTACTGAGCGAGCCCTACCCGCTCGACAAGCTGGCCGTGGAATGCACCGCGGTGGTCGGGGTGGCGCTGACCGGAGTGGAGCCCACCCGGAACCCAGATGATCTGCTGCAACGCGCCGACATGGCATTGCGCTCCGCGCGCGGCGCTGAGGCGACCGTGCGCAGCTACCTGCCCAGCATGGGTCAGCTGTTGGTGCGCCGCTTCCAGCTGGTCACACAGTTCCGGCAGGCGCTGGAAACCGGGCAGGTCGACGTCCATTTCCAACCTCAGCTCGCGCTACCCACCCGCCAGGTGGTAGGGGTCGAGGCGCTGGTGCGCTGGGAGCATCCGGACTTCGGGATGCTGGATCCGGCGGAGTTCGTCACCCTGGTCGAAACCACTGGCCTGATCGACCCGCTCACCGACTACGTGCTGGACCGCTCGCTGGCGCAGTGCCGTAGCTGGCTGGACCGTGATCTGGCGCTGTCGGTGTCGGTCAACTTGTCGGTGCGCAACCTTGCCGACGCGGAGTTTCCCCGCCGGGTCACTGACGCGCTGGCACGCCACCAGGTGCCTGCCGAGCTGCTGGGTTTCGAACTCACCGAATCGGCCGTGATGACCGATCCGGAGCGGGCACTGCCGGTGCTCCGCGGCCTGCACGCGCTGGGCGTGCGCATCGCGGTGGATGACTTCGGTACTGGTTACTCGTCGCTGGCCTACCTGCGACGCCTGCCTGTTGATGAGGTGAAGATCGACAAAAGTTTCGTGCTCGGGTTGGCCAGCGACCTCGGCGACCTCGCGGTGGTCCGGGCCATCGTCGAGCTCGGTCACTCGCTCGGGCTCACCGTGGTCGCCGAGGGTGTCGAGCAGGACGCCACCCGGGACCAGCTGGTGGAGATGGGTTGCGACGTCGCGCAGGGCTTCCTGATCTCCCGCCCGCTGGCGTCGAACCGGTTCGACGCCTGGTTGGCGGCGCGCACCGTCCGGGCCCTTGGCGCTCGCGACGAGACCGTGCTTACTCTAGTCCCGTAGCGGTTGTTCGTACCGTGACGAGAACCTGTACAGTCACGGCAGCAGTTCGACTGCCCCAATAGCTCAGACGGCAGAGCGTCTCCATGGTAAGGAGAAGGTCTACGGTTCGATTCCGTATTGGGGCTCGGTGCAGCGTGGGAGGGTCTGCCGGCTGAGCCGGCAATCAGACTCAAGCCCGCTCCAGGCGGTGTAGCTCAGTCGGAAGAGCAAGCGGCTCATAATCGCTGTGTCGCCGGTTCGAGTCCGGCCACCGCTACTATTGGTCCGGCGCGCTATGCGCTGGCTGTGCCGTACCGACAGCTTGGCGAAAGAGAGGCACCCGTGGCACGCGCCACCGACATCCGGCCGAAGATCACGCTGGCCTGCGAAGTGTGCAAGCACCGCAACTACATCACCAAGAAGAACCGGCGCAACGACCCTGACCGGCTCACCATTCGCAAGTACTGCCCGAACTGCAACAGCCACCGCGCCCATCGCGAAACCCGCTGACTAGCCCACCGGTGGTACTGGATCCCGCCTTCGTGGGACGGTGCTATCCGGGAGCGGGCACCTACCAAGTGGGACGGGAGAAGATCCGGGAATTCGCCGACGCTATCGGGGACGGCAACCCCGCCTACCGGAATCCCCAAGCCGCCCAAGCTCTCGGCTATGCAGATGTCATCGCACCGCCTACGTTCGCGATCATCCTCGCCTTGCGGGCCCAGGAAAAACTGATCCACGATCCCCAGCTTGGTCTGGACTATTCCCGGTTGGTGCACGGCAGCCAGTCCTTCACCCACCACCGGCCGATCACGGCAGGTGACGAGCTGGCCGCGACGCTGCACGTGGAGAGCATCCGGGCGATGGCCGGCAATGACATGCTCACCGTGCGCTGCGAGATCACTGACTGTGCCGGCGCTCCGGTGACGACTGCCCGATCCATGCTGGTCATCCGAGCGGCTGACGCGTGAGCCGGCGGCGGTGCGCCGAGGTCGCCGAGGGCGACGAGCTGCCCACGCTCCGGGTCCGTCTCACCCGTGCCGACTTGGTCCGCTACGCCGGGGCGTCCGGCGACTTCAACCCGATCCACTGGAGTGATCGCGCCGCCCGGGACGCCGGGCTCCCCGACGTCATCGCGCACGGCATGCTCACCATGGCGCTGGCCACCCGCCTGGTGACAACGTGGGCGGGCGACCCGGGCGCGGTGGTCGACTGTGCGGTCCGCTTTACCCGTCCCGTCGTCGTGCCCGACGACACCGGCGGAGCTCTCATCGAATTCTCCGGCAAAGTGACGAAACGACGCGACGACCGCACCGTCGTCGTCGCCATCACCGCCCGCGCCGCCGGGCAAACCGTCTTAAGCCAGGCCACCGCTACGGTCGAGCTGCATTAATCGCTCCGGGAGAAAAAGTCCAATGTCGCAGTAGGGGCGATTGTGTCATATGCACAGATATGCTTGCTTGTTACAAGAATTTCCTCCGGCGAAATCATCGGGCAAACCCCGGAGTATTTCGTTACTACCTAGAGACGGCCTATCTTCACGGAGAATCGACGCGAATAGGCTAAGCGGTGCTCGGTGCAACACGGTAGTGTCTATCGACCCTGGGGGTGTCGTGGACAAGCGCTACGAGCTGTATTGCCTGGTAGCCAACTATTTCTACGACTCGGCTTCTCGACTACCCGCGCATCCGCGGGATTTCGAGCTCAGCCACGCTCCGCCGCCTAAAGGGTGGAGGGTCAGCGAGCGCGACAACTGGCATGTGTTCCGTCCGATCGGCACCGATTTCCCGAGCAGGGATGGAAAATCCACGTCTCGGCATGCCTGGACAACGTTGAGACCGTCCTCGCCGCAGTCGCGGACTACTGCATCGACCGGCGGATAGCCTTCAAGTTCCTGCGCAGCGTCGACGCGCTGATGCTGGCGACGCAAAGTACGCAAATCGAGGATCCAGCGGCAAGTTCGCGACGATATATCCGGCAGACGAGGCCCAGCTGGAAGAGGTGCTTACCGAGCTCGGCGAGGTGCTAGACGGTAGCGCCGGCCCGTACGTGCTCAGCGATTTGCGATGGCGCAACGGCCCGTTGTACGTGCGCTACGGCGGCTTTGTCGAGCGCTATTGCCTGTCTGAAACCGGCTCAGTCGAGCGGGCGATGATGGACCCGCAGGGGCGATGGGTACCCGATCGCCGGAGTCCGACGTTCCGGTATCCGGATTGGGTGCTCCTGCCGGCGTTCCTCGAGCCGCATTTGGCGGCGCGGAACAGCGTGAAGGTCGACGGCCTGCCGTACCGGATAGAGCGAGCGCTGCACTTTTCCAACGGGGTTCCTGCTGCGTTCCTCGACGAAGCGGTGCAGGTCATCGGTGAGCAGTCGAGCGTCGTGTCGCGGCAACCGTTTTCGTCGCATCGGCTCGATCCGGAGTACCAGGGTTGGGAACGGATCCGGACGTCGCTGGCTGGGGCGATCCTCGCCAGTGCTACCCCAACCGTGACGACCGGCTGTTTCCCGGCGATATCGAGCAGTTCGAAACCGGCGGCCTGAACATTGCGCATGGCGCGGCCGGGGTGCTTTACGCTCTTGAACTGACCGGTGCGGGCCGTCATCCAGAGTACGAAGAGTGGCTGCTGCAGCGGGCCATGAACCCGGCTTCGCGAATGACCCGGCTTGGTTTCTACGACGGCCTGCATGGCGTGGCGTACGTGCTCGAGCACCTTGGTTA
>DASQVU010000225.1:0-2289 GCA_035640615.1 Pseudonocardiaceae bacterium | reverse complement strand
GGCGGTGTGGGTTTACGGAGTGGCGAGCGCATTCGTCTCCAGCGCGTTGACCCGCCGGCTCGATGAAGCCACCACCGCGCATCAGGCCCGGCGCGACGCCACCGAGCGAATGCTGATCGACGCAGGCGTGCCGCCGGTGCCGCCAGAACCCGGATACCTCAGCCCAGAGCCGGTCACAGACGCCGCGTCAGCGCTCCGGCTAATGATCACCGCTGAGACGGATGCGGCCGCAGCGTGGCGCTCAGTGGTGGAACGCAGCCCGGCGGATCCCGATCTGCGCGGGGCTGCGCTGGAGGCATTGACCGCTGCGGCCGTGCGAGCCACCCGCTGGCGGGCAACCGCCGGCACGGCCCCCGTGACCGTGCCGTTTCCCGGAGCGCCGTGAGAAAGGACCGTTAAGGCGTGCACACCGAGCAAATTCGCATTCAGACCGGCTCCCGGGAACAGATCTCCGACCTCACGAATCAGTGCCGGGAGTTCCTGCAGCGGATCGACGCCGGAGACGGCCTGCTGCATCTGTGGGTGCCGCATGCGACCGCCGGCCTGGCAGTGATCGAGACCGGCTCCGGCAGCGAGGCTGACCTGCTGGCCGCGCTGCGCGAGCTACTGCCGGCCGACGGCCGGTGGCGCCACCAGCATGGCTCGCCCGGGCATGGCCGCACCCACGTGCTACCGGCGCTGGTGCCGCCTTACGCCAGCGTCCCGGTGTTCGATGGACGCCTTGCGCTGGGCACCTGGCAATCGATCTGCTTGGTGGACATCAACGTCGACAACCCGATGCGCACCGTGCGGTTGAGTTTCCTGCCCGGCTGATCGCTACTTGCTGCACAACTCCTGCAAGTGAGCTACCGCACCGTCCACCGGCACCTCGGTGCGCTCGCCAGTGGCGCGGTCCTTGACCTCCACGACACCCGAGACGAGGCCGCGGCCGACCACCAGGATGGTCGGCACGCCGATCAGCTCGGCATCGGCGAACTTCACCCCGGGCGTGGCCGTGCGGTCGTCGAGGATCACCCGCATGCCAGCGGCATCCAGCTCAGCGGCCAGCTGCTCAGCGGTCGTGCGGACCGTCTCGTCCTTACCAGCGATCACGACGTGCACGTCGGCGGGCGCGACCTCGCGGGGCCACACCAACCCGTGCTGGTCGTGGCTCTGCTCGGCGATGACGCCGACCAACCGGGAGACCCCGATGCCGTAGGAGCCCATGGTGATCCGGATCGGCTTGCCGTCGGGTCCCAGGGCGTCCAGCCCGAAGGCGTCGGTGTACTTGCGGCCGAGCTGGAAGATGTGTCCGATCTCGATCCCGCGGGCGGCGACCAGGGTGCCGGCCCCGTCCGGGGACGGGTCACCAGCGCGGACCTCGGCGGCCTCGATCGTGCCGTCGGGGACGAAGTCGCGCCCGCACACGAGGTCGATGACGTGGTGGTCGGGACGATCCGCACCGGTGGCCCACGCGGTGCCCCGGACGACCCGGGGATCGACGAGGTAGCGCACCCCGTGCTCGGCCAGCGCGCCCGGCCCGATGTAGCCCTTGGTCAGGAACGGATGACTCGCGAAGTCGGCGTCGTCGAGCAGCGCCACGTCGGCTGGGGCCAGCGAGGCTGCCAGCCGTTTCATGTCGACCTCGCGGTCACCCGGTACTCCCACGCCGACCAGCACCCAGTCTGCTGCACCGGGTTGGCGGGTCTTGACCATGACGTTCTTGAGCGTGTCCGCGGCGCTGAACGCACGGCCTAAGCCTGCCCCGTTGAGATGGTCGACCAGGGTGTCGATGGTCGGGGTGTCCGGCGTATGCAAGACGCGCGCCGGCGGCAGGCCGTCGATGGGCAGCTCCGGGGGCGCCGGGGTGGTCACCGCTTCCACGTTGGCCGCGTATCCGGATTCGGTGCTGCGTACGTAGGTGTCCTCGCCGGTCTCCGCGTCGGCGAGGAATTCCTCGCTGGCTGAGCCGCCCATTGCGCCGGATACCGCGGACACGATCACGTAGCGCAGCCCGAGCCGGTCGAAGATTTTGATGTAGGCGTCCCGGTGCAGCTGGTAGGACTTCGCCAGCCCCTCGTCGGAGAGATCGAAGGAGTAGGAGTCCTTCATCAGGAATTCCCGGCCGCGCAGGATCCCGGCCCTGGGGCGCTCCTCGTCCCGGTACTTGGTCTGCACCTGGTAGAGGATCACCGGGTAGTCCTTGTAGGAGCTGAACTCGCCCTTGACGGTAAGCGTGAAGAGCTCCTCGTGGGTGGGCCCGAGCAGGTAGTCGGCACCCTTGCGGTCGCGTAACCGGAACAGGTTGGC
>DASQVU010000224.1:0-15993 GCA_035640615.1 Pseudonocardiaceae bacterium | reverse complement strand
AACGCTCGTCTCCAGCGAGCATCCGTTCCCGCCGCTGGGCTGCGGCAGTGCGGCGCTCCTCCTTCGACCCGCGCATCCGGGTCAGGGCTTCCCGCTGGGTGCGCGGTGGCGGGGGCGCCGGACCGCGCTTGCGTCCTTCCGCTTCGCGCCTGGTGGGCGTAGGCCTGCCCTTGCCCACGGTACGGGCTGGTGTGCTGATCTCACCGGCTTCGAGCTTGGCCTCCACGGTTGGCGCCTGCTCAGGGTCGGTCGCGCCGGAGCCGGTGTTGCCGCGCAGAAACCTCACAACGACCAGCCTAAAGGTAACTGGCCGCGCGTCCGACGGTTGCCCGTCAATGTGTCACTATGGGAGGTGCGGAATCACTCGTTGGCCGCGGGCGTTCGCGTAAGGTAGAAAAGCCGTCCGGGCCCAGCACAGATCTTCAGGGGAGAATTATGACCGTCGAGAACGTCGCCGGCATCGAGGTGCCCACGCACGGTGTCGAGCTCACCGACGCCGCCGCCGCCAAGGCGAAGGCGTTGCTCGACCAAGAGGGCCGGAACGATATGAACCTGCGCATCGCCGTGCAACCAGGTGGTTGTGCTGGGCTGCGCTACCAGCTGTTCTTCGACGAGCGTTCGCTCGACGGTGATGCCAAGCGAGACTTCAACGGCCTCGGAGTGGTGGTCGACCGGATGAGCGCGCCCTACCTGCAAGGCGCTGTGATCGATTTCGTGGACACCATCGAGAAGCAAGGCTTTACGATCGACAACCCCAACGCCGGGGGCTCCTGCGCATGCGGGGACTCGTTCAACTAAGACATCAGGCGCTAACGCCCGCTACACCTGCACGGGGTAGCGGGGCTCGGGCACGGCAGGGACGATCCGCTGTTCGACGAAGATGCCGTGCCACAGCATGAACACCAGCACGGCCCAGATTCGCCTGCTGTAGTCACGTGGACCCGCGCGGTGCTCGTCGAGCATCCGGTGCACCGCGGTGAGGTCCAGGAACTCGGCAGTCCCCGAGTCGTCGACGATGCCCCGGGCCCAATCGTGCAGGTCCTTACGTAGCCAGTGCCGGATCGGCACGGGGAAGCCCAATTTGGGTCGGTTCAGCACGTGGGCGGGCACGATGTCGCGCAGTGCCCGCCGCAGTGCGTGCTTGGTGGTCTCCCGAGTGATCTTTTCTTGCAGCGGGATGGCGGACGCCACCCGGAACACTTCTGGATCGAGAAACGGCACCCGCAACTCAAGCGAGTTCGCCATGGTCATCTTGTCGGCCTTGACCAGGATGTCGCCCCGTAACCAGGTGAACAGGTCCACGTGCTGCATGCGCGCCACCGGGTCCCAGCCGGCAGAAGCGGCGTAGGGCTCTGCGGTGACGTCGGCGTGGGAAACAGTCGGGTCGTATGTCTGCAACAGCTCGCGAAGCTGATCATCCCGGAAGATCCGCGCGTTGCCGTAGTAACGCTGCTCCAGCGTGAGCGCTCCCCGGCGAAGCAGGTCCTTGCCCCGGACACCCTCCGGAATCCGGGTCGAGATCCGGCCGAGGGTGCGGCGCAGGCCGCCGGGCACCTTCTCGAAAGCAGCCAGTGACAGGGGTTCCCGGTAGATGGTGTAGCCACCGAAGAGCTCGTCAGCGCCTTCCCCGGACAACACCACCTTGACATGTTCACGTGCTTGCCGGGCGATGAACCACAGCGGTACCAGCGCGGGGTCGGCCACTGGGTCATCGAGATACCACACGATCAGCGGCAGCGCCTCGGCCAGCTCGTTAGCCGAGACGGTGCGGATTACGTGCCGGACGCCGATTGCGGCGGCTGACTCCGCGGCCACATCGACCTCGGAGTAGCCATCCTGCTCGAAGCCCGTGGTGAAGGTAATCAGGTCCGGATTGTGCTCGCGCGCCAGCGCGGCGATCGCGGTGGAGTCGATCCCTCCGGACAGAAATGCGCCGACGGTGACGTCGGCCCGCATGTGCTTGGCGACCGAATCACGCATCGCCGCAGTGATCTCGTCGTGCAGCGCCGCCGCCTGCGCCGCAGAGCGGATCTGACGGGGCCGAAAATCGGGATGAAAGTATCGCTCGGTGATCAGCTTGCCGCCGGGGGAGAGGGTGAACGACGTGCCGGACTCAATGCGCGTGATGCCAGTGTGCAGCGATGCGGGCTCTGGTACGTACTGCAATGTCAAGTAGTGCTGCAGCGCCCGCCGGTCAATCCCTGTGGACAGCCCTAGTGAGGGCGCTAGCTCCAGCAGGCTTTTCTTCTCGCTGGCGAAGGCTACCCCGCCCGGACCAGCGCAGCTGAACAGTGGCTTGATTCCAAAAGGATCCCTGGCGCCGAACATGACCCGGCGCTGCGCATCCCAGATGACGAACGCGAACATCCCTCGAAGGCGCTGCACGGCAGCGGGCCCGAAGTGGTGGTAAGCGGCGAGCACCACCTCGGTATCGCCTGCGGTGAGAAAGTTCGCCTTGTAAGGTTCACCGCGTAGTAGCTCGCGCAGCTCGATGTAGTTGTAGATCTCCCCGTTGAACAGGATCGTGTAACGCTCCGAATCGTCGGGCGGCCCCCAACGCAGCGGCTGATGGGAGTGCTCGAGATCGATGATCGACAGCCGGTTGAAACCGAGCACCACATCACTGTCGTGCCAGGTGCCCGTCTCGTCAGGTCCGCGATGCCGCTGGCAGCGTAGCGCCGCGGTGACCTCCGACACCCGCAGTGCCGCGTCCTGCTGCGCGGTCAGAAGCCCCAGCAACCCGCACACCAGCTTGCCCTCCTATCAGCGGCGGACCTTGCCGCTAGAACGGTTATCGCAATCCCGTGGCGGCTCAGTATGACCCCAGGCATACCGGGCTACTCCCGCCCCGGGCGAGTTGCGCCCGTAGCGCTGGGTTAGGCTCAGCTGTGGTGGGCTGGCTGGCCGCGTCGGTGAACGAGCGCGTCGGGTCAACGAGGAGAGGAACAGGCGTGATCGGCGTGGTCCGTTCTCGTGCGGTGCGACTGCTGAAAGTAGCCGGGTTGGCCGCAATGGTCGCCCTGGTTTCGACGGGGTGCTCGGTATATCAGGCCTTGTCCTTCGGCTGGCCGCAGGGGGTCACTCCACAGGCCGAGCGAATGCGCTCACTGTGGATTTGGGCGACGTTGGCGGCGTTGGCCGTGGGTGCGGTCGTCGCCGGACTGATCATGTGGACGGTCGCGCGGCACCGCAAGCGGTCTGACGAGATGCCCCGGCAGTTCCAGTACAACCTGCCGCTGGAGATCATTTACACTGTCATCCCGTTTGTCATCGTCTGTGTGCTTTTCTACTACACGGTCACCGCACAGAATTTCGTCACCGCCAAGGTCGATGATCCAGACCTGCGGGTACGGGTGGTCGCATTCCAGTGGAACTGGGAGTTCCAGTACCTCCAGGATCGCCCCGGTAAAAATGGTGACTACCAGGTAAGACGCACCGATGACGGGGAGCCGATGTCCACTGTCGGGTCGTCCACCACCATCCCGTTGCTGGTCGTCCCAACCAATCGGGTGGTCGAGTATCGAATCGTTTCCACGGACGTTGTGCACTCGTTCTACATTCCAGACTTCCTCTTCAAGCGGGACGTCTTCCCGTACCCGGAGAAAAACGACACCGACAACGTGTTCCAGACCACCGTCCAGCGGCAAGGCGCGTTCGTCGGTCGGTGCGCCGAGCTGTGCGGTACCTACCACTCGATGATGAACTTCGAGATGAGAGCGTTGCCCCCGGAGCTGTTCGACCGGTACCTCGCCTTGCGGGCCCAGACCAACCCGCAGACTCATCGCGCATACACCGCCGGTGAAGCCCTGGCCCAGCTGAACTGCGGCGAGCTGTGCGCTCCCGAGGCGGTGACCACCTCACCATTTGAGACCGACCGTACCGCCCGCGAAATCCGCCAGGCGCGGGGAGGCCACTAATCTGCAAGATGAGACGGTCTTTGGCAGGCTCGAGAGCGAGGCAGCACCATGAGGGTCGAAGCGCGGATCTTCGAGATTCTCACCGGGTTTTTCTTCATCTCCGCTGCGCTCTACGGGCTGTGGTCGCACGGGGAGCCGGTCGGCTCGGTAGGGATCACCCTGACCGGCGGGTTGACCTTCATCATCGGCACCTATTTCCGGTTCGTCTCTCGCCGCGTCAGGATGCGCCCCGAGGACAACACCGATGCTGAGATTTCAGATGGTGCCGGCGAGCTCGGTTTCTTCTCGCCCGGCAGCTACTGGCCGTTCGGCATGGCGCTAGGGGCGAGCGTGCTGGGTTACGCCCTGGCCCTTGACCAGTGGTGGATGGTGGCGATCGGCATCCTGCTCGTGATCGGCACCGTCTCCGGGCTCGTCTTCGAGTACCACATCGGT
This sequence comes from Pseudonocardiaceae bacterium, assembly GCA_035640615.1. Taxonomy (GTDB): domain Bacteria; phylum Actinomycetota; class Actinomycetes; order Mycobacteriales; family Pseudonocardiaceae. The sequence goes on along the minus strand of DASQVU010000224.1, from coordinate 11,641 downwards.
CCAAAGCCTGAGTAGCTCGCCAGGTAAGTTTTCACCGTCCCCAGTTGATCTGGCGGGTTCGCGACCTACCGCCAGCCAGGTCAGGGCTTGGATCATTGGAATGCCCTGTACTGGGACACGGTTGGTGCCGGATGATCCGCATCGACGCACGAATACTGGGCAGCCGATCGTCGAGTCCTACACAATCTTCAACCGGACGAGTTCCTTCACCGCGGGTGAATCCTGGAGTGCGCGCCCCCGATATGTCTCCATGTCGAGGGCGGGAGAGGTGGCGAGGTTGGGGTCAGTCGGTGGGATGCTGCGGCCGACCTGCCAACCGCCGGCGCGAACCGTTGGTCATGATGCCGTCGCCGCTATTTTGGTGATGGGCTTGCTCCAGCGCCCTTGTCTCCTCTGCAGGATCGGGTCGGAAGATCGACCCGGGGACTGGAGACCCCGCTGAACCGAGCTGATTCATCCGCTTGGGTACCCGAGCGCCTTGGTATTCCAGCGGGATGGGGTGACCGTGGTCATCGACACCACCCAGCGGTTGGTGCACCTCGATGAACTCACCATGTGGCAGCCGCTTGATGATGCCGGTCTCAATGCCATGCTCGAGAATTGCCCGGTCAGCGCGCTGCAGGCCAAGGCAGATCCGGTAGGTCACGTAATAGGCGATCGGTGGCAGCAGCAGCAGAGCGATGCGACCCGCCCAGGTGGTGGCGTTCAGCGAGATGTCGAAGGTGTAGGCGATGACGTCATTCCCGCCGGACAGCAGCAGCACGAACATGAACGAAATCGCCATCATTCCCAAGCCGGTCCGCACCGGAACGTCTCGGGGCCGTTGCAGCAGGTTGTGCGAAGCGTTGTCCTTGGTCAGCTTCCGCTCGATCGCCGGGTAGGCGAACGCCAAGGCGAACATGAGGCCGGGAATCACCATCGTTGGCCAGAACGACGCAGGGATCATGTAGTTGCCCAGGTAGATCTCCCAGGCGGGCCATAGCCGGGTGGAGCCGTCGAGCCAACCCACGTACCAGTCGGGCTGCGAGGCGGCCGAGACCTGGGCCGGGTTGTAGGGACCAAAGTTCCAGATTGGGTTGATCTGGAACAGCCCCGCCATGATGCAGATCACACCGATATTCGTCATGGCAAAGCCGCTCGCCTTGGTGGCGAAGATCGGCAAGATCCGGACTCCGACTACATTGCGCTCGGTACGCCCTGGTCCAGGGAACTGAGTGTGCTTCTGGTACCAGACCAGCCCGAGATGCACTGCGATCAGCGCGACCAAGATGCCGGGAATGAGCAGCACGTGAACGATGAAGAACCGGGGAATAATCAACGTGCCGGGGAACTCGCCACCGAATATCGCCCACTGTGCCCACGTGCCGATGATCGGTGGAGACATTGTGATCGCGGAGATGATCCGCAGGCCCGTCCCGGAGAGCAGGTCATCAGGCAGCGAGTACCCGGTAAGGCCTTCAAGCCCGGCCAACAGCGCGATGGCCACGCCGATCGCCCAGTTCGTCTCACGCGGCTTGCGAAAGGCGCCGGTAAAGAAGGTGCGGAACATATGGGCGACGATGGCCGCGACGAACAGCAGCGCAGCCCAGTGGTGCACCTGCCGGATGAACAGCCCACCACGGACATCAAAGGAGATATCCAGAGTCGACGCGTAGGCCCGGGACATCTCGATCCCGCGCAGATTCTCGTAAACGCCGTTGTACTTGACCTCGTCCATGGAGGGGTTGAAGAACAGCGTCAGGTATGTCCCGGACAGCAGCAGCACGATGAAAGTGTTCAGCGCGATCTCGCCAAGCATGAACGACCAGTGCGTCGGGAACACCTTGTTGATCTGCCGACGCATACCGGCAGCCAGGTGAAAACGCTGGTCTAACTCCTCGGCTGCTTTGCCCGCCCGGGCCGAGACACCATTGGAATTGGTAGGAGTGGTAGGCCTGGACATCGCGCTCATGACCTCCGCTCCCAGAACGCCGGCCCGATAGGCTCGATGAAATCGTGCCTGGCGTAGAAGTACCCCTCATCGTTGACTGCGATAGGTAGCTGTGGCAAGGCCCTGGTGGCCGGGCCGAAGATCGGCTTCGCGTACTCCAGCATGTTGAACTGCGACTGATGGCAGGGGCACAGTAGCCGGGCGTCCTGGGCCTCGTACAGCGAGGCAGGGCAACCCAGGTGGGTGCAGATCTTGGAGTATGCGTAGTAGTCGCCGTAATGGAAGTCGACCTGGCCCTTACGCTGGACCACCCGCGCCGCCTGGTCCGGGTGCAGCCGGATAAGCATGACCGGGCTGTCTGACGCGCGCAGCGCCTCGTGCGCCTCCTGCTCTGTCCACGAGCGCTTGTACGGAAATACAGTGGCGATAGCCCCAGCGGCGAGGTCTTCAGGTCGGGCCAGCGTGACGTGTTCGGAGTCATAGCGGAGGAAGACCGGCTCACCGTTGTCCGAACGCCACGGCGTCACCCACAGCGCTGCCTTATCCCCGCCCTTCCACGGGTTGCGCACCAGGCCGCCGAGCGCGAGGATGCCTAGCCCGGCGCCGAGGACTATGCCCCCGATCCCGGCGGCTCGCTTGATGACTGATCGCCGAGTGATACCGCTGGTGATTCCCGAGTCGACCAGGATCGCGCTTACCGTTGCCCGGTCAACTTCTGCGGACCCACCCATGTGGCGTTCCTGCACCGCCATCTCATGCGGCAGCAGATTCCTGGCGTAGGAGATCGTCCCGGCACCCACGGCGAACACGGCGAGGCCGAACAGGACTCCGATGATCGGCGTGTAGAACTGGTAGAGCAGGTGGCGGTCGCCTGGGCTGCCCGGCGAAGCATATTGATAAGGCCAGAACAGGAAGGCACCAACGAACCCCAGCCCGGCCAGTGCCGCCAGGATGAACCAGCGTGCGACGGCACGTTCAGTCCGCTTCTCCGCGCGGGTACCCGGCACCGGGAACGGATTCTCCCGGTGCACGATGGTCACCCCGTCCAGCGCTGAGCCGAGTGTCACGAGTTCGTCGCGGCTAGCCGTGGAGAGATCGGCGTCATCCGGGAGCTGTGGTCCGCCGGGCGGTCTCCGCTGGGCACTCATGCCTTCGCTCCGATCCACAGGGTGACGGCCACAAGTGCCGAGATCCCGACAATCCATGCGATCAGACCTTCAGGAACCGGCCCGTACCCACCAAGATCATAACCGCCCGGGTTGTTGCGGTCCTGGGTGACCGACTGCACGTAGGCGATGATGTCGCGCTTATCCTGCAGGCTGAGCTGCCGATCGGAGAACCGGGGCATGCTTTGTGGCCCGCTGACCATGGCCGTGTAGATCTGCTCCGCATTCACACCCGAGATCGCGGGTGCGTACTTGCCTGAGGACAAGGAGATACCGCGTGCGGTGAAGTTGTGGCAGGACGCGCAGTTGAGCCGGAACAGGTCACCTCCGCGGGCCGTGTCACCGCCCGCGAGACTTTCCTTGGGCACCTGCGGCCCACCACCGTTGGCTTGCACGAACGCGCCCAGTGCGTCGATCTCTTGCGGAGTGAACTTGACCGGCTTCTCGGCGATCTGCGCTTCCTGCCTGGCTGCGGGCATCCGTCCGGTGGAGACTTGGAAGTAGACCGCGGCCTCGCCGACACCGATCAGGCTCGGTCCACGGCCCTGAACGCCCTGCAAGTTCACCCCGTGACAGGTGATGCAGTTGTTGTTGTAGAGCTGCTCGCCTTGGCGTACCAGGGCAGGATCCACCTGGGCGTGTGCGGTCTGCGGTTGCGGCGCGAACACCACATACAGACCACCGGCAGCCAGCAACGCTACGCCGAGGGCCAGTATCCGGGACAGCCTGCGACGTGCCGGCTTGCGACGGCGAGACTGCTCTCCCGACCCCGATGACCTGGGTGGGATCGATCCGCTGGCGCCCGCTTGGGCATCCGGTGTGGAGCTGGTCATCGGTCTTGGCTACCCCTGCTGTCTGGTCTTGTTCGGCGCTGTCTGTCTTGTCGGCGTTGGGTTGCTTCGGCCGGCATGGGCCTGCGTCGTGGCCCCCGGTGCGGTGCTAGGGCAAGAAGTAGATGATGGCGAATAGACCGATCCATACCACGTCGACGAAGTGCCAGTAGTACGACACGACGATGGCGGCGGTAGCTTGCGCCGGAGTGAACTTGCTCAGCGTCGTGCGGATCATCAGCACGATGAACGCGATCAGACCGCCACTCACGTGTAGCGCGTGGAAGCCGGTGAGGAGGTAGAAGACGGTGCCGTAAGCCTGGGACGGGATCGTCAGATGTTCTTCGGTAATGAGGGTGCGGTACTCGTTGGCAGCGCCAAGAACGAAGAACAGACCCATGAAGAACGTGATCGTGTACCAGAGTCTTAGCCCGAAGACATCACCCTGCTCGGCTTTGAAGACACCCCACTGGCAGGTGAACGACGACGCGACCAGCACGATCGTGATCACCAGCGCGTAGGGTATGTCGAGATGGATGGGCTCTCCGGTAACCACGTTGATCGGTGGCCACGGCCCGTCATGCTGGGCCTTTACCGTGAAGAACATCGCGAACAGGCCAGCGAAGAACATCAGCTCGCTCGACAGCCACACGATGGTGCCGACGCTGACCATGTTGGGTCGGTTGAGCGAGTGCACCCGCTGGCTGATGGAGGGTCCTGCCACGCTGGACGAGGTCACGCTGAGCATTATGACGAAAGCCGTGAACACGGGCTGGACCGGGGGCGGCCGAGACCGCCAGGAGCGAGGATCCGGTCCTGGCGGTTAGCTCAAGCGGTTACGCGCGGGCCGCATCCTAGCATGAGGCGTCAAGGCTAGACCGCATCACAGGCCGCCTCAGGGTGGATTTTATGGGGGACGTTATGGCCCGTATATCCCCGTATATCATCGTCTGCCACCGGCGGGATCCGCACCGGCCGATATGGGGTCGGACCGCAGCTACCTACACAGTGAGGCCTCGAACACCAGATGAACGTTACGAGTGACGCCACCACTGTGCTGGTCTTCAGCCACCGACCACAGGTGCGCGAGGCCATCATCAATGCGGTCGGGCGGCGTCCCGCGGCGGACGTGGGCCGCTTGCACTACGTCGAGGCGGCGACGATCGACGAGGTGCTGGCCGAGGTCGACGCGGGCCGGGTGGATCTGGCCATCCTGGACGGCGAGGCACAGCCCACCGGCGGCATGGGACTGTCTCGGCAGCTCAAGAATGAGATAGCGCACTGCCCACCGATCATCGTGTCGGTGCAGCGTCGGGATGACCGGTGGTTGGCGGTCTGGTCGCAGGCCGATGCAGTGATCGTGCACCCGCTGGACCCCTTGGCCGCTGCAGAGACGGTGGCTGAAGTGCTGCGCTCGCACCGGCCGCAAGCGGCGAGCGGCTGAGGCCGGCAGCATGGCGGCGCCCACCCGAGCCAGCGGTTGGCCGGCTTTGCTCACCCAGCTCATCGCCGGTGCCGACCTGGACAGCCAAGACGCCACCTGGGCGATGGATCAGGTGATGTCCGGGGCGGCCACGCCGGCGCAGGTCGCTGCCTTTGTGGTCGCGTTGCGGGCCAAGCGGGAGACTCCGGCAGAGATCGCTGGTCTGGCGGCCGGCATGCTGTCGCACGCCCGCCGAATCAACTTGCCCCAGCGCGCGGTCGACGTGGTCGGGACCGGGGGTGACCAAGCCCACACCGTCAATATCTCCACCATGGCCGCGCTGGTCACTGCTGCCGCAGGTGCGCCCGTGATCAAGCACGGCAACCGGGCGGCGTCGTCCCAATGCGGCGCCGCAGACGTACTCGAGGCACTCGGTGTAGCGATCGACCTGGGTCCCGAGCAGGTCGCGCACTGCGTCGCCGAGGCTGGTATCGGGTTTTGCTTCGCACCGCTTTTTCATCCGGCGATGCGGCACGCGGCCGCGGTTCGCCGGGAGATCGGCATCTCCACTGCCTTCAATTTCCTAGGGCCGCTGACCAATCCGGCTCAGCCGGAGGCTGCGCTCGTTGGCTGTGCAAACCAGCGGATGGCGCCAGTGCTCGCCCAGGTTTTCGCCGATCGTGGCATCAGCGCGCTAGTCGTCCGGGGTGATGACGGGCTGGACGAGATCACCACGACGACCACCACCTCGGTGTGGGTAGTCGAGGAAGGGGTGGTGCGCCGTAACCAGGTGGACCCGGCTGTGCTGGGTGTTCCGGTAGGCCGCCGCGAAGACCTCCGTGGTGGGAATGCAGCGGCCAATGCTGTTGCGGTGCGACGCTTGCTCGCCGGGGATCCCGGCCCGATTCGTGATGCGGTGCTGCTCAATGCTGCCGCGGCGCTGGTGACTTATCGCGGCCTGAGCGGCAGCCTGCAGGAAGATCTTGCGGAGATGACACAGCGTGCTGCCCAGGCGGTTGACTCTGGCGCTGCTGCCGCGCTGCTGGAGCGCTGGGCGAGCTTGACGCGCGAGCTGTCCGGCAGCTCTCGCTAACGGAGTCGGTGGTTCTTCAACGGCTACCAACTCCGCTGACGAAATCGTGAGCCGGGCCAACACGCCGCCAACCTCCGTGTGGCGATACTTGAGAAGCGGCCAACTTGGCATTAATTGTAACGCTACGTAATCAGAGCATTTGTTATGCCGCTGGGGTGTGGCGTTGGTACTTCGTTGGGGTGAGTATTCGCGTCCCTATGCCGTCGGAGCCCGTTACCTCAAATAGCGCGGGATCCGCTCCCGCCCCAGAGGTCGAGCATCCGGACGGTGTGTCCAGAACAGGAGATAACCGCGGGTGGTGTCCCATCCTCGGAAACGCGTGCTTCGTGGTGTGGCGGCGAGCGTAGCCTTCGCCGCCGCTATCAGCATGCCGCCAGCAACTGCAGTCGCCGATCCAGCCCCTGCCCCCACACCGGGCCCGGGTGATGCGGTTAGTCAGGCTCGTGCGTTGAGCCGTCAAGCTGAGGTGATCACCGAGCAGTGGAAGTTGGCCACTGACCGGCTGCTCGCCCGCCAAGCCGATGCGGAGAAGGCGCATCGGGATGCGGCAGCTGCGACGGCTACCGCTGACCAGGCTCGTGCGGCCCAAAAAGAGTTTCGCGCTCAGGTAGATCGGTTGACGAGCGCCACCTTTGAGGGCGTCCGCGTCAGCAGCCTGACCGCGATGCTGATCAGTGACTCGCCGCAACAATTCATGGATCAGATGTCGGCGCTGGATGTGCTGGCGGTCAGTAACCGGACGGCGATGGACAAGCTCGCCGCTGCGGTCGCCCATACGGAGCAGGCAGAGACCGCCGCCACCGACGCCGAAACGCGGGCGGCTGTCGCCGAACTCGATGCTGCTCGGATCGCGGGCGATGTGGCCAAGGCCCGGCTGGAGATGGGCCGCCAGATCAATCTGGTGCAGGAGCGCCTCGGCAAGCTCACCGCTGACGAATTCGCCCACTACGCCTCTGAAGGATTCACCGATTACCCGCTGGACCTGGTCGGTGACACGATCGGAATCAGAGCCTTGCGCGCCGCGCTGACTCGCCAGGGCGCACCTTATATCTGGGGCGCCGAAGGGCCGGGCACCTTCGATTGCTCTGGCCTGGTCATGTGGGCCTACCGCCAAGCCGGGGTAAACCTCCCCAGGGTGGCATTCGACCAGGCCCGCGTCGGCACTCCGGTCACGTCGGGCTTGCTGCCCGGTGACCTGATCGCGCTGTACTGGCCCGTCAGTCATATCGGTATCTATGTCGGTAACGGCCTTTACATCAATGCGCCGCAAAGCGGCGACGTCGTCAAGGTCTCCAGGGTCCCGTGGCGTGATGTCACGGCGATCAGGCGGATCGGCTAGCCCTCGACAGGCAGTCGCGAAGGTAAGCGCGAGCAGTAGTCGGTTAGCCGAGATTGTCGGTGCCGTGGTTTACCGTCCGCAGTGACGGGAGATCGCCAGCCAGGAGGAGCCGACATGATCGTCGATTGTGATTGCTGTGCCGTGCGCGGGGGCGCCTGCAGGGATTGCGTCATCACCCTGTTACTCGGCGCCCCTCCGGGAGGCATCGACTTGGATGGCACTGAACGCTTTGCGCTGCACTCCCTCGCCGAGGCCGGCATGGTGCCCCGCCTGCAACTGGTGAGTCGCCACGAGTCTCAGCGCACCGGGCTAACGCGATCGGTCCCCGGCGTCCACCAGCGTGACCGGGCTGAGCGGTCGGCGACTGACGGTGAGCGGTCTCGCCGAGACGTGGGCTGATCGGTTGAGCCGAACGCTGCTCAGCGTGTGATGACGTCCGTCGTGTCCAGGGACCAACTTGCCCCATCGTCGGCGCGTCGGTGGTGACAGTGTTGGTCACCTTTCGTAATCTTCCCGGGACTTGCGGTAGGTGCCTCCTAGACGGGCGGCAACGTAGGTCACCGCCGATCGGCCGTGTTGATGAGTCGAGCCGGGGATCCAGCTTTCCTCGGGTGAATCTGGGTGGGCCCTCGTGCCCTAGTCAGCAGACTCACCCCGTCCGGCCCGCTTGTCAGCTCCGTGAAGTGGTCCAAGGGAAGAGGAGACAGCCGCGACGTGTCGTCGCATCATCTGAAGCCCGGCGTTCTGAGGTCCGCTGTTCGCGCCTGCACCACCTCAGCGACAATGACCGCCGCAACAGTAGGTCTTCTGGTGACGCTGATACCCACGCCGGCTAGGGCAGACCCCGCACTGCCCGGAGATGGACCTACCGCGCTGCAGCAACTCGCCGAGCTGAACAGGCAGGCGGAGGTCCTCACCGAAAAGTGGCACTACGCTCGGGATCAGCTCAGCGCCCGCCATGCCGACCTCGAGAAAGCCAGAGCAGACGCCAGCGCGGCTGCTGGCGCCGCCAATCGTGCCCGGGAAGTCCAGGGCCAGTACCGGGTTCAAGTCGACCGGCTGACCAACGCGTCATTCCAAGGTGTACGGCTTTCCCGGCTGTCGGCTCTGCTGGTCAGTGACTCGCCGCAAGATTTTCTCGATCAGATGTCGGCGTTGGACATGCTCGCGGTCGACAACAAGCAGGCGTTGGATCGGCTCACCGGCGCTGTCGCGCAAGCTCAACAGGCCGAGCAGTCCGCCAACGGTGCGGCCGCCCGCGCGAGCCAAGCAGAACAGGATGCTGCCCGGCTCGAGGGTGACCTGACCCGTGCCCGCGCCGAGATGGACCAGCAAATCCAGATGGTCACCAAACGCCTGGCAGAGCTGACCCGCCAGGCTCGCACTACCTACCTGGCTGGTGGCACCACCCACTTCCCGATCAATCTGCCGGGGAGCGGCATTGCGGTACAAGCTGCCCGCATCGCGCTGAGCAAGCAGGGTTCGTCCTACGTCTGGGGCGGCGACGGCCCGATCACCTTCGATTGCTCCGGTTTGGTGAAATGGGCTTTCGAGCAGGCCGGCATGCCGGGCCTGCCGCATTCCGCTGAGGAACAGGCGCGGATGGGTCGCAGCGTCAGCCAAGCCCAGCTGCTACCCGGCGACCTCATCGCGCTGTACTCGCCGATCAGCCACATCGGGATCTACGTCGGTAGCGGTCTCTACGTCAACGCACCGCAGGCCGGGGATGTGGTGAAGGTCGTCCCGGTGCCGTGGAGCCAGGTCACCGCGATGAGCCGGATTGGCTGACCCCATCGGCTATCCGGTCTGCCCACCGCGATCGGATACCACCATCACCATGGTCGGTACGGTTCGATCGATGCCGCGGGTCCTGCTGGTGAGCAACGACTTCCCACCGCGACCCGGGGGCATCCAGGCTTACCTGCATCAACTGGCGATGGCCCTGCCTGCCGGCGCGATTGGCGTCTACGCACCGGACTGGCCGGGTGCGGCAGCCTTCGACGCGGGCTTGCCGTTTCCGGTCGTCCGGCATCCCGGCACTCTGATGCTTCCCACCCCAGCAGTACTGCGGCGGGCCACCGGATTGTTGCGGGAGTTGCGATGTGAGACTGCCTGGTTCGGTGCCGCTGCCCCACTCGCTCTACTCGGTCCGGCGCTGCGCCGCGCCGGGGTACGTCGAGTGGTGGCCAGCAGTCACGGGCATGAGGTCGGCTGGTCGATGCTTCCTCCTGGGCGCCTTGCGCTGCGCCGGATCGGCACTGACGCCGATGTGGTCACCGCCGTCAGCCAGTACACCCGCCGGCGGATCGCATCGGCGTTCGGTCCACGGGCCGCATTGGAGCTACTGCCAGCTGGCGTGGACTGCGAGACATTCCACCCGGACTCAGCCGCGCGCATCGAAATCCGGCGGCGTCACCGGCTAGGAGAAGCGCCCGTGGTGCTGTGCGTGGGTCGGCTGGTGGCTCGCAAAGGGCAGGACATGCTGGTTCGCGCGCTACCCGCGATCCGCCGCCAGGTGCCGGGAGCCACGTTACTGCTTATCGGCGGCGGACCCGGCCGGAGTGTGTTGCACAGGCTGGCCCAGTCGTGCGGCGTCGCTAACGCCGTGGTGTGTGCCGGCTCGGTGCCGTGGTCGGAGCTGCCCGCCTACTACGCCGCCGGCGACGTCTTCGCGATGCCCTGCCGGACCCGAGGCCGCGGATTGGACGTCGAGGGTCTCGGGCTGGTGTTTCTGGAGGCCGCGGCGACCGGCTTGCCGGTCGTGGTGGGTGACGCGGGCGGAGCGCGGGAAACCGTCCGCCCCGGCGACACCGGTGAGCTGATCAACGGCCGTGACCTGGCCGCATTGACCCGGACCATCGCGACGCTTCTCGCCGACCCCGACCGCGCTGCGGCGATGGGCCACCGCGGGCGGCGCTGGATGCAGGAGGAATGGCGGTGGGGTAGCCGAGCCGAGCGGCTAGCCGCCCTGCTCGGCCACCCCACCGCCTCGTGAGTGGGTAACAGTGTTATAACGCTGTTACCCACTCACGAGGCGTACAGCGCCTCGATCTCCGCGGCGAATTCTTTGGCCACCACCGCACGCTTGATTTTCAGGCTCGGCGTGAGCTGGCCACCCTGCTCGGTGAAGTCGACCGGCAGGATACGGAACTTGCGAATCGTTTCGGCTTTCGATACGGCTCGGTTAGCCTCGTCGATCGCGCGCTGCACTTCGGCGCGCAGATCCGCATCGTCGACCAGGTCGGCGACCGAATCGCCGGGCGGCTTGCTGTGCTCAGCCCGCCATGCCGGCAGCACCTCGGTGTCGATGGTGATCAGGGCCGCCACGAAAGGCTGTTGATCGCCGACCACCATGCATTGGCTGACCAACCGGTGCGCGCGGATCCGATCCTCCAACGCCGCGGGGGAGACGTTCTTACCGCCGGCCGTGACGATGATCTCCTTCTTGCGCCCAGTAATCCGCAGGAAGCCGTCGTCGTCCAGCTCTCCAAGGTCGCCGGTGTGCAACCAACCGTCGCCGATCGCTTCCGCAGTGGCCTGATCATCGTGCCAGTACTGGCGCAGTACCCCAGGGCCCTTGATTAGGATCTCGCCATCATCATTGATCTTGATTGACACCCCGTCCAACGGTTTACCCACGGTGCCGATCTTGAGGCTTTCCGGCGTGTTCAGCGTGACGGGTGCGGTGGTCTCGGTCAGCCCATAGCCTTCCAGCACGGTCACGCCGATACCGCGGAAAAAATGTCCAAGCCGTTCACCCAGCGGGGCGCCGCCGGACATCGCCGTCTGGCACCGGTTGCCGAGCACCGCGCGGAGCTTTGAGTAAACCAGCTGATCGAACACTGCGTGTTTGGCGCGCA